>NZ_JBSFGB010000017.1:0-202953 GCF_053596375.1 Streptomyces sp. NPDC001709
AAGGAACGGTCGCTTCCTTTGTACTCACCCTCTCGGGCTTTCCTCCGGGCGCTTCCCTTCGGTCTTGCGTTTCCGACTCTATCAGATCTTTTCTCAATCCGATTCCCTGTCGGCGGGATGTCTTCGGGGTTTTCGACTTTCGCCGTCCGCCCTTTCGACATTCACTACGTTAGCTCATTTCCTCGGCGACTCATAATCGAGTCTCGCGAGTTCGAATTCGGGCACGCAGGCGCGCCAAAACCGACCCCGCTGAGGGGTTGTAGCTGAGTAGTGGGTTGGCCGCTCCGGCTGCAGGCGATTGCCGTACCCGGTTCAGCGGCTCGGGATACATTACGCACCTTCGCGGGGTGCGTCAACTTGAGCGGCGCCTCGGTACATGGGCCCGATAGGGGCTCACCGTAGGGTCGTTGGCCACCCAGTAGCGCCAGGGATGGGCGTCGCCATTCCCGCCTTCGCCGGCGACTCCGGTGCGGGGGCCGTTTCGTACCTGGTCAGCGGCTACCGGTGTGCCGGTCAGCATCCGCAGCGGGGTCTCGCCGGAGGCGCACGCGTCCGTGCCGTCCAGGGTGCGGTCGACTTCCAGGGCCGTCGCCAGACGGGCCGGACCCTTGGCCAGTTCCTTGTCGTTCCGGGCCGAAAGTCGCCGTTTGCGGGCCAGTTCCACGCCCTCGACGATCTCGCCGGCGCGGAGCAGGACGGCGCTCGCTCGGCCCTCGGCACCGCAGACGAGGTTCATGCAGTGCCACATGCCGTAGGTGAAATAGACGTATACGTGTCCGGGCGGACCGAACATCACCTCGTTGCGGGCGGTACAGCCGCGGTACGCGTGTGAGCCGGGGTCGTTCGGGCCGTCGTACGCCTCGACCTCGGTGAGGCGGACGGCGATCGGACCGTCGGGGGTCGTACGTACCAGGATGCGGCCGAGGAGGTCCGGTGCCACCTCCAGGACCGGGCGGTCGAAGAACCTTCTGGGCAGTGGCGTACGGTCCGGGGGCGCGATCATGGCCTCCGAGGGTAGTGCAGACGGGACGCCGCACCGGCGGAACCGGTCGGGGGCGGATCGCGTTTGTACGGGTCGAGGGTCCTTCGTAAAGGGAGAGTCAATGGCGTTCAAGAAGCTGCTCGCGAGCCTCGGGGCCGGTGGGGCGTCGGTCGAGACGGTACTGACCGAGGTCAATGTCGTGCCGGGTGGTGTCGTCCAGGGTGAGGTGCGGATCCAGGGCGGGTCCGTGAACCAGGACATCGAGGGGCTGTCCGTCGGGCTGCAGGCCAAGGTCGAGGTGGAGAGCGGCGACGAGGAGTACAAGCAGAACATCGAGTTCACCAAGGTGCGGCTCGGTGGTGCCTTCGAGCTGCAGGCCGGTGCGGTGCACGCGGTGCCGTTCGGGCTCGAGATCCCCTGGGAGACGCCGGTCACGATGATCGACGGGCAGGCGCTGCGCGGGATGCACATCGGGGTGACGACCGAGCTGGCGATCGCGCGGGCCATCGACTCCTCCGACCTGGATCCGCTCCATGTGCATCCGCTGCCGGCGCAGAAGGCGATCCTGGACGCGTTCATCCAGTTGGGCTTCCGCTTCAAGAACGCGGACATGGAGCGCGGTCACATCCGGGGGACGCGGCAGACGCTGCCGTTCTACCAGGAGATCGAGTTCTACCCGCCGTCGCAGTACCGGGGCCTGAACCAGGTCGAGCTGAGCTTCGTGGCCGACGAGCACGCGATGGACGTCGTACTGGAGATGGACAAGAAGCCGGGTCTGTTCAGCGAGGGCTCGGACACCTACCGGTCCTTCCAGGTGGGGCTGAACGACTGGATGGGGACCGACTGGGCGGCTTATCTGAACCAGTGGCTGTCCGAGGTCGGCAGCAAGCGCAACTGGTTCTAGGCTCGGGAGCTGCTGGTTCCAGATCGGTTCGAGATCGTCGTTCAGGAGGTACCGAGGTGACCGAGCTCAAGCGGCGGCCGCTCCCCCACGACTTCCATCCGCCCGTGCCGTCGTTCACGGTGACGAGCGCGGACATCGAGGAGGGTACGACGCTCAAGAGCGCCCAGGTCTACGCGGAGGGCAACACCTCTCCGCAGCTGCGCTGGGAGGGCTTCCCGCCGGAGACCAAGAGCTTCGCCGTGACCTGCTACGACCCCGATGCGCCGACCGGCAGCGGGTTCTGGCACTGGGTCCTGTTCGACATCCCGGCGTCCGTGACGGAGCTGCCGGCGGGTGCGGGCAGCGGTAAGTTCGAGGGCCTGCCCGAGGGCGCGGTGCATGTGCGCAACGACTATGGGTCGAAGGACTTCGGTGGTGCCGCGCCCCCGCCCGGGGACGGGCCGCACCGGTACGTCTTCACGGTCTACGCGGTGGACCAGGAGAAGCTCGGCCCGGATGCCGATGTCTCTCCGGCCGTCATCGGTTTCAATCTGCGGTTCCACGCGATCGCGCGTGCGCAGCTCATCGGTGAGTACGAGAACCCCGCGCAGGGCTGACCGCACAGCACGGATTCAGCCGAGCGTTCATTGAACGTTTGCCCGCCCCCGGTCTTGGAAGTGATCGGGGGCGGGCAGTTTTTATTGCGTTGTCCATCTCGGCGCGCCCGTCCAGAGTTGATCCAAGCCCGCCGGGGGGGTGGGCAGGTGCGCACGGGAGGTGGGCTGGATGCGGGACACGCTGGTGCTGAACGCGAGCTTCGAGCCGCTGTCGACGGTGACACTGAATCGAGCCGTCGTTCTGGTGCTCCAGGACAAGGCCGTCGTCGAGCAGGCCCATCCCGAACTGCGTATGCGCGGTGCCGATGTGGACATACCCGCGCCCCGGGTGATCAGGCTGTGCAGGTATGTCCGGGTGCCGTTCCGAAGACAAGCTCCGTGGTCGAGGCGGGGTGTGCTGATCCGGGACCGGCACCGGTGCGCGTACTGCGGGCGCAGGGCGACGACCGTGGACCATGTGGTGCCGCGGGCGCAGGGCGGGCAGGACACGTGGCTGAATACGGTGGCCGCGTGCGCGGAGGACAACCACAGCAAGGCCAACCGGACTCCGGAGGAGGCCGGGATGACCTTGCTGCAGGAGCCTTTCGAGCCGACTCCTGCGGATGCGATGCTCTTGGCTTTGGGTACCGAGGAGTTCGAGGCTCTGCCGGACTGGTTGGCTCGGGATGCTGCCTGAGCAGTCGCCGTAGGGGCTTCAGTCGATGCTCGGCTTCTCGCGGCGCTCCGTGCTCGGGCCGTTGTTCTGTGCTGGGACGTTGGCTCCGCCGTTGCCCTGGCCGCCGCCGCCGAGGGGGCCGAAGTTGCCCATGGCGCCGGAGAGGCCCTTGAGGGCGTCGCCGATTTCGCTGGGGACGATCCAGAGTTTGTTGGCGTCGCCCTCGGCGATCTTCGGGAGCATCTGCAGGTACTGGTAGGACAGGAGCTTCTGGTCCGGGTCGCCGGCGTGGATGGCCTCGAAGACCGTACGGACCGCCTGGGCCTCGCCCTCGGCGCGGAGGGCGGCGGCCTTGGCCTCACCTTCGGCGCGCAGGATCTGGGACTGCTTCTCGCCCTCTGCGGTGAGGATGGCGGCCTGGCGCGTACCTTCGGCGGTGAGGATCGCGGCGCGCTTGTCACGGTCGGCGCGCATCTGCTTCTCCATCGAGTCCTGGATGGAGGTCGGGGGCTCGATGGCCTTGAGTTCCACGCGGTTGACGCGGATGCCCCACTTGCCCGTCGCCTCGTCGAGGACGCCGCGCAGGGCGGCGTTGATCTCCTCGCGGGAGGTCAGGGTGCGTTCGAGGTCCATGCCGCCGATGATGTTGCGGAGCGTGGTGACCGTGAGCTGCTCGATGGCCTGGATGTAGCTGGCGACCTCGTAGGTGGCCGCCCTCGCGTCCGTCACCTGGTAGTAGATGACCGTGTCGATGTTGACCACCAGGTTGTCCTGGGTGATCACCGGCTGGGGCGGGAACGGTACGACCTGTTCGCGCAGGTCGATGCGGTTGCGGATGGTGTCGATGAACGGGACGACGATGTTCAGGCCCGCGTTCAGGGTGCGTGTGTAGCGGCCGAAGCGCTCGACGATGGCGGCGCTGGCCTGTGGGATGACCTGGATGGTCTTGATCAGGGCGATGAAGACCAACACCACCAGAATGACCAGGACGATGATGACCGAGCCCATCGTGTTCCCCGTACCCCTCTCCGCCTTGGCGCCTTCGGCAGATCTCGTGCCTGTAGAAGATCTTGCTGGTCGAGTCTGACAGACCTTCGCCCCGCTCGTGGGCCGGATGCGCCCAACTCGTGGGCCGGATGCGTCAGATCACGATGGCGGTGGCCCCTTCGATGTCCACGACATCCACCTCCTGGCCCACTTCGTAGGCGCGGTCGGTGTCGAGGGAGCGGGCCGACCAGATCTCTCCGGCGAGTTTTATGCGGCCGCCGGAGCCGTCGACGCGTTCCAGGACGACTGCCTGCTTGCCCTTCAAGGCGTCGACGCCGGTGGCGAGTTGGGGGCGTTGTCTGGTGTGCCGGGCCGCGATGGGGCGGACGACGGCGATGAGCGCGACGGAGACGACGACGAACGCGAGGACCTGGACCACGCCGTTGAAGCCGAGTCCGGCGGCGACCGCGGCCGCGAGGGCTCCCACCGCGAGCATGCCGAACTCCGGCATCGCGGTGACGACGAGCGGGATTCCGAGCGCCGCCGCGCCGACGAGCCACCATACCCATGCGTCGATGTCGTTCACATGGTCATGGTAGGGCCGGGGTCGGGCGGCGGACAGGGCGCGAAAGGGAAGCGCGGCGGGGGGGTCAGGACAGGGGCAGGCCCTGGGCGGTCCAGCGCTCGCCGACCTGCTCGACGACGAGCGGCAGGCCGAAGCAGTGGGAGAGGTTGCGGGAGGTCAGTTCCAGCTCGATCGGGCCGGCGGCGAGGACCTTGCCCTGGCGGATCATCAGGACGTGGGTGAAGCCGGGGGCGATCTCCTCGACGTGGTGCGTGACCATGATCATCGAGGGGGCGATGGGGTCGCGGGCGAGCCGGCCGAGGCGGCGGACCAGGTCCTCGCGGCCGCCGAGGTCGAGTCCGGCGGCGGGCTCGTCGAGGAGGAGCAGCTCGGGGTCGGTCATCAGGGCGCGGGCGATGAGGGTGCGCTTGCGCTCGCCCTCGGAGAGGGTGCCGAAGCGGCGGTCGAGGTAGTCGCTCATGCCGAGGCGGTCGAGGAAGGCGCGGGCGCGCTCCTCGTCGACGTCCTCGTACTCCTCCTGCCAGCCGGCGGTCATGCCGTAGGCGGCGGTGAGGACCGTCTGCAGGACCGTCTGGCGCTTGGGGAGCTTCTCGGCGAGGGCGATGCCGGCCACGCCGATGCGGGGGCGCAGCTCGAAGACGTCGACCTTGCCCAGGGTGTCGCCGAGGATGGTGGCGGTGCCCTTGCTGGGGAAGAGGTAGCTGGAGGCGACGTTCAGGAGGGTGGTCTTGCCGGCGCCGTTGGGGCCGAGGATGACCCAGCGCTCTCCCTCCTTCACCGACCAGGAGACCTGGTCCACCAGAGCCCGGCCCTCGCGGATCACGGATACGTCCTGAAGCTCAAGAACATCGCTCATGAGCGCGTTGTCTCCCCTTGCAGTGTGGCCGGTCTCGGCTGTCGCGTGCGCCTGTGGCTCGGTCCGCCGCGCCGGTGGGCGCAGCCTGTCATGAAATCTACGCCACGAGTGCCCCGCTCCATTCCATCGGTCCGGTCCTTAGGGTGGGGGCATGCTCACGGAACCGCGTTCAGGACGCCTTGCCGCTTGGGGAAATGCCCTTTTGGCCGGACTTGTCTCGCCGGATGACGCCGCGCTCGCCATTGTGGCCGAGGACACGGTGCACCGGGTGGAGGGGCTGCCCGGGGAGTCCGCGCCGGTAGGGCTCACGCTCGCGCTGGGGCGGCTGCGGGCGCTGGGGGTGACCGGTCTACGGGTGGCGCTGCCGGCCCCGGGGCATCCGCTGGGCCTGAGCGGTCCGCCGGAGTTCAATGCGCGGGCCCTGGAAGCCGAGGAGGCGGTGGTCTGCTTCGGTGCCGCGTTCGGTCTGGTACCCGAGGTCTACGAGGCCGGGCCCGCGGGTGATGTGCATGCCGAGGTGGTCTGGCATGTGCTGCCGGTGCGGGAGGCGCCGCCCGCCGACGTGCCCTCACTGGGCGAGGCCGAGCGGGAGCTGGCGGAGGCGCTGCGCGAGGCGACCGAGGTGCTGTCGAAGCTGGATGTCGCCGGGTCGGGTCCGGTGGCGGAGGCGGCGATCGACGCATACCGGGCGCGGGCCGAGCCCGGGCGGGAGGTGCTGGCGCCGGGGTATCCGCCGCGTGCGGTGCGGGTGTTGGAGCTGGCGCAGCGGGTCGCGCTGCTGGTTTCGCTGGCGTACGGCAACGGGCACGGGGGTGCGGTCAGTTCCAGCGAGATGGCGGCGCGGGCGGAGGCGTTGCGGCCGGTGGAGCGGACGGCCCGGCGGGCACAGGTGGCGGCGTACAACTCCATCGTGGAGGAGCGGGAGCGGGGGGTGCGCTAGGGCCTGTCCGGCGGATCCTGTCGCAGACGCGGGGGCTGGCACGCCCATCTGCGCTGATGAGGCGCCGTCACTTTCCTGCGACCTGATCCGCCGGGCAGGCCCTGGCTCGGTCGGGTGCCGGTGCGGACACCCGGGGCACCCGGGGACCGGCCGGTACCGAGCCGACAGGCCTCCCGGTGTGCCCGGGAGGCCTGTGGTCGCTGTGGGTCGGACCTCAGTGGTTGAGGCCGGTGTTGCCGAAGGCCGGGTTCAGCAGGCCGACGACGTTCACGCTGTTGCCGACCGCGTTCACCGGGATGTGCACCGGGGCCTGGATGACGTTGCCCGAGACGACGCCCGGGGAGCCCTGGGCGTCGCCGCAGGCGTGGGCGCCCTCCGTGGCGGAGGCCATCCCCGCACCGGCGGCCACCAGGCCACCGGCCACCAGCGACACGGCGACGGCCTTCTTCAGGTTCTTCACTTTCCAACCCCTCCTAGACGTTCACCGCGGCGGTTCGCCGCAGCACGCACTGGAGAACGGCGGGGATCGCCGGAGGATGCGCCATCCGGGTTACATTCCCACGACGGTATGAATCTCATCCCGGGCTGTTGCCGTGGGTGAGGCGTTGGGCAAGGCGTTTCAGCCGGTCACGCCGTGGCGAACGGCCCACAGCGCGGCCTGCGTGCGGTCGGCGAGGTCGAGTTTCATCAGGATGTTCGAGACATGCGTCTTGACGGTCTTCTCGGACAGGACGAGGGCGCGGGCTATCTCCCGGTTGGAGCGGCCGTCCGCGATCAGGCCGAGCACCTCGCGCTCCCGATCGGTGAGCGAACCGCCTCTGCTCTGGCCGGAGTTGGCCTCCTCCTGGGAGAGCAGGGCGCCGGCGACCTCCGGCTGGAGCAGGATGTGCCCGGCGTGCACGGACCGGATGGCGCCGGCGAGGGCGTCGGGGTCCACGTCCTTGTAGACGTATCCGGCGGCGCCCGCGCGCAGGGCCGGTACGACCGTGCGCTTCTCGGTGAAGCTGGTGACGATGAGCACGCGCGCGGGGTTGTCGAGTTCGCGCAGGCGGCGCAGGGCCTCGATGCCGTCCATGCCGGGCATCTTGACGTCCATCAGGACGATGTCCGGGCGCAGTTCCTCGGCGCGGGCGACGCCCTCGGCGCCGTCGGCGGCCTCGCCGACGACCTCGATGTCGTCCTGCACCTCCAGGAAGGTGCGCAGGCCCCGGCGGACGACCTGGTGGTCGTCGACGAGCAGCACCTTGATCGGGTCAGCCACCGGGCACCTCCATCTCGATCGTGGTGCCCTTGCCGGGTACCGACCCCACGGTCAGCGTGCCGCCGACCCCGCTCGCGCGGTCCCGCATCGAGACCAGCCCCAGATGCCGGCCGGCGCGGCGGACGGCCTGGGGGGCGAAGCCTTTGCCGTCGTCGGTGACGCGCAGCACGGCTCCGCAGCCGCGGCGCTCCACGCTCACGTCGACGTGTGCGGCGCCAGAGTGGCGCAGCGCGTTGTGCAGGGCCTCCTGGGCGACCCTCAGCAGGGCCTCCTCCTGGGCGGCCGGCAGGGCCCGGAAGCCGCCGCTGGTGAAGGTCACGCGCGCGGTGTGGGCGCGGTCGAGGACCTGGGTCTGGGTGCGCAGGGTGGCGATCAGGCCGTCCTCGTCCAGGGCGGCGGGGCGCAACTCCACGACGGCGGCGCGCAGTTCGTCGGCGGCCTCGGCGGCGAGGGCGGCGACCTGGTGCAGTTCGCCCTTGGCCCGGGTGGGGTCGCGGTCGACGAGGGCCGCCGCGGCCTGGGCGGTCAGGCGCAGGGAGAAGAGCTTCTGGCTGACCGCGTCGTGCAGTTCGTGCGCGAGGCGGGAGCGTTCCTCGGCGATGGTCAGCTCGCGGCTGCGCTCGTACAGGCGGGCGTTGGTGAGGGCGATGGCGGCGTGCTGGGCGAGGATGGAGAGCAGTTCCTCGTCCTCCTCGGTGAAGCCGCAGCTCCCGTCCTTCTTGGGGCAGTTCTTGTTGGCGAGGAAGAGCGCGCCGATGACCTCGTCGCCGTCGCGGATGGGCAGCCCGAGGAAGTCGGCCAGGTCCGGGTGCGCGGCCGGCCAGCCCTCGAAGCGGGGGTCTTTGCGCACGTCGGCGAGGCGCTCGGGGCGGGCCTCGTGCAGCATCGCGGCGAGGATGCCGTGCTGGCGGGGCAGCGGGCCGATGGCCTTCCACTGGGCGTCACTGACGCCGTCGACGACGAACTGGGCGAAGCCGCCGTGGTCGTCGGGGACGCCGAGGGCGGCGTACTGCGCGTCGAGCAGCTCGCGGGCGGAGGCGACGATCGTCTTGAGGACGTCGCGCACCTCCAGATGCCTGCTCATGGCCAGCAGCGCGGAACTCACCGCGGCGAGGCCGGACCGGGGGCCTTGACTCATGCCCTCACGGTACCGGCGAGCTGTGACAACGCGGATCGGACCGGTGACGGCCGGGCCCGGTCCGCTGGTCCTAGGACTCCCGGTGTAGATCCCGGGGACCCGGGCGTGCGGTGTACGCCGAAGGGCCCCTGCGCATTGCGGCCCGCGTCCGAGGCGGCCGGGCGGGTGCCGTTCCTACGGTGTCGTCACCGCCCGGCTGAGGGCGGTGAGTGACGAGGGGACGGTAGTCATGCCGGTTGCGATCATCACGGGGGCCTCGAAGGGCCTGGGGCGGGCGCTCGCCGGGGCGCTGGCCGCGCGGGGATGGGATCTGGTGCTGGACGCCCGGGGCACCGAGGTGCTCAAGGAGGCCGCGGAGGACGCCGCCGGGCACGGCACGCGCGTGGAGGCGCTGGCCGGGGACGTGACGGACGCCGGGCATCGGACGGCCCTGGTGGCGGCAGCGCGGCGGCTGGGCGGTGTCGACCTGCTGGTGAGCAATGCGAGCGCCCTGGGCGCCGAGCCGCTGGTGCCGCTGGCCGAGCTGCCGCTGGAGGGGCTGCGGCGGGCACTGGAGGTGAACGTCGTGGCCGCGCTGGGCCTGGTCCGCGAGGCGCTGCCGCTGCTGCGGGAGTCGCCGGCCGGGGCGGTGGTCGCGGTCAGCTCGGACGCGGCGGCGGAGGCGTACGGGACGTGGGGCGGCTACGGCGCCTCGAAGGCGGCCCTGGACCAGCTGGCGGCGGTGCTGGGCGTGGAGGAGCCGGGCCTGCGGGTGTGGGCGGTGGATCCCGGGGACATGGCGACGGACCTGTACGCGGCGGCCGTACCGGGCGACGACGATCCGCGTCCGGCGCCTGCCACGGTCGTACCGGCGTTCCTGCGGCTGCTGGACGAGCGGCCGGCCAGCGGGCGGTACGCGGCCCCGGCGCTGCTGGAGGCACGGTGACCGTCACGGTGCGGGTTCCGCAAGAGCTGTCCGCGCGCGTGCCCGCCGAGCAGCGCGGTCCCGGGCTGGACCGGGACGCCGTACGGCTGCTGGTGTCGCGCGGTACGGAGGTGACGCATCACGCGTTCCCGGAGCTGCCGCGGCTGCTGCGGGCCGGGGACCTGCTGGTGGTGAACACCTCGCCCACGCTCGCCGCGGCGGTGGACGGGCGGATCGGGCACGCACGCGTGGTGGTGCATTTCTCCACGCGCGGGGACGACGGCCGGTGGGCGGTGGAGCTGCGGGAACCGGACGGGCGGGGCACCACGCGCGCGCGTGCGGGCACGCATGCGGGTACGGAGGTGGTGTTGCCGGGGGCGGGGCGGCTGGTGCTGGAGGAGCCGTTGAGCCGGCGCGGGGAGCGGCTGTGGTGGGCCCGGCCGGCCGGGGACGTCCTCGTTGTGCTGCGCGCGTACGGGCGGCCCATTCGCTACTCCTATACGGAGCGGGACCAGCCGTTGTCGGCGTACCAGACCGTGTTCGCGCTGCCGTCGCCGGACGGGACGGGCAGTGCGGAGATGCCGAGTGCGGCGCGGCCCTTCACCACGCGCCTGGTGGCGGAGCTGGTGAGCCGGGGGGTGCAGTTCGCACCGGTCACGCTGCACACCGGCGTGGCGTCGGCGGAGGCGCACGAGCCGCCGTACCCGGAGCGGTTCGCGGTGCCCGAGGCGTCGGCGCGGCTGATCAACGCCGTGCGGGCGGGCGACGGCCGGGTGATCGCGGTGGGTACGACGGCTGTGCGGGCCGTGGAGTCGGCGGCCGGGCCGGACGGGGTGGTGCGGGCGGCCGCGGGGTGGACGGATCTGGTCGTGACGCCCGAGCGCGGGGTGCGGGTGGTGAGCGGGCTGCTGACGGGGCTGCACGAGCCGGAGGCCTCGCATCTGCTGATGCTGGAGGCGGTCGCGGGGCGGGCCGGGGTCGACCGGGCGTACGAGGAGGCGCTCCGGGGGCTCTACCTGTGGCACGAGTTCGGCGACGTCCATCTCATCCTCCCGGAGGAGGGCCCTCACACAGAGCGTTGCGAGGGCAACTCCTGGTGAGATTGTTACGTCTCCTATGTGAGCCCGCGCATAGGGCCCACATCACGTACTAAGGGTCATAGGAGATAAACCATCCCCGCATGAACGGGACAGACGGTCCAGTCTGTCCCGTTTTGCCCTTCCCTGATCCACTACCGGGGATCGTACGTCACACCTTTGCCTGGGCATTTTGCGCCAGCTAAGAATTGCTTCCGTCGCTCAGCGCCGTGGGTCTACGGCCCGCGGCGTTCGTGTGGGAGGAGCCGATTCCCCCGGCGGACGCAGGAGCGACCTCCGCGCTATCGAAGAGGTCCATCAGCCATGCCCAAGAACTTCCTCAACCGTGCTCATAGTCGTGCCCTGACCAAGCAGCACAAGATCGCCATGGCCGGCGTCGCCGCCCTCGGCACCGCCGCCATCGCCCTTTCGGCCGTCCCCAGCAACGCCGACACCGTCACCACCGGCGCCCCGGCCACGGCCGCCCAGGTCGCCGCCGGCACGACGCTGAAGAACGTCAAGGGCACGGTCACCGACCAGCTCGCCGCCGAGACGGTCAAGCTCGACACGTTCGCCGGGCAGAAGAAGGCCGCCGACGAGGCCGCCGCCGCCAAGCAGCGCGCCGAGGCCGCCGCGAAGAAGGCCGCCGCCGACGCCGCCGCCAAGAAGGCCGCGCAGGAGCGCGCCGCCAAGGAGGCCGCGAGCCGCTCCACCCAGCGTCTCGACATACAGCCGGTCGCCGCGACGAAGACCTACGCGAACAACCTCGACGGCTGGATCCGGCAGGCGCTGGACATCATGCAGCAGCACAACATCCCGGGCTCCTACAGCGGCCTGCAGCGCAACATCATGCGCGAGTCCTCGGGCAACCCGATGGCCATCAACAACTGGGACATCAACGCCGTCAACGGCATCCCGTCCAAGGGCCTGCTGCAGGTGATCCAGCCCACCTTCAACGCCTACCACGTGCCCGGCACGTCGTGGAACATCTACGACCCGGTCGCCAACATCACCGCCGCCGCCAACTACGCGGCCCATCGGTACGGCTCGATGGACAACGTCAACAGCGCGTACTGAGGCCGGCGCGGACCTCTGACGTACGCGGAAGGGCGGCACCCCGTTGCGGGGTGCCGCCCTTCGGCATGTGCGCAGCCGCGCGGGGGCTACTTGCGCATGACCTCCGGCTCATGGCGGCGCAGGAAGCGGGCCACGAGGAAGCCGCAGAGCACACCGAGCAGGAGCAGGATGATCATGTCCATGCCCCAGGCGCCACCCGTGTGGTTCCACAGCGGGTCGGTGCTGCCCGGGTCGTCGGTGTTCGGGGCGATGTTGTTGAAGTCCAGCGTGGTGCCGGCGGCGGCCACACCCCAGCGCGACGGCATCAGGTACGAGACCTCGTTCACCCCGAGCGTGCCGTGCAGGGTGAAGAGGCAGCCCGTGAAGACGACCTGGATGATCGCGAACATCACCAGCAGCGGCATGGTCTTCTCGGCGGTCTTCACCAGCGAGGAGATCACCAGGCCGACCATCATCGAGGTGAAGCCGAGAGCCATGATCGGCAGGCACAGCTCCAGGAGGGTGGAGCTGCCCAGGATGAGTCCCTGGTCGGGGATGTCACGGCTGGAGAAGCCGATCAGGCCGACCAGCAGCCCCTGCAGCACGGTGACGGCGCCGAGCACGACCACCTTGGACATCAGGTACGCCGACCGGGACAGGCCGGTGGCCCGCTCCCGCTCGTAGATCACCCGTTCCTTGATCAGCTCACGCACGGAGTTGGCGGCGCCCGCGAAGCACGCGCCGACCGCGAGGATCAGCAGCACCGTGGTGGCCGTGCCGTTCGGGACGTGCAGGCCGGTCTGCGGGTTGATCGCCGCGTTGACCTTAAGGCCGCGGTTGTGCTGGATCGGCAGGCTGACCGCGCCGAGGACCGCCGGCAGGACCACGCTCAGCAGCAGGAAGCCCCGGTCGGAGGCGATGACCGACACATAGCGCCGGATCAGGGTCAGCAGCTGCGAGCCCCAGCCCTGCGGCTTGGGCGGCCTCATGGCCACCGGCGGCGGCATGTGGTGGACGGGCTGCGGGGCGACGGAGTCGACGTCCGCCGCGTACAGCTGGTAGTGCTCCGAGCCCTTCCAGCGGCCCGCCCAGTCGTAGTCGCGGTAGTTCTCGAAGGCGGAGAAGACGTCGGCCCAGCTGTCGTAGCCGAAGAAGTTCAGCGCCTCCTCCGGCGGACCGAAGTAGGCGACCGCGCCGCCCGGCGCCATCACCAGCAGCTTGTCGCACAGCGCCAGCTCGGCCACGGAGTGGGTGACGACGAGGACCGTACGGCCGTCGTCGGCGAGGCCCCGCAGCAGCTGCATGACATCGCGGTCCATGCCCGGGTCGAGACCGGAGGTCGGCTCGTCCAGGAAGATCAGCGACGGCTTGGTCAGCAGCTCCAGGGCCACCGAGACACGCTTGCGCTGGCCACCGGAGAGGGAGGTGACCTTCTTCTCCTTGTGGATGTCCAGCTTCAGCTCGCGCAGCACCTCGTCGATGCGGGCCTCGCGCTCGGCGGCGGTGGTGTCGGCCGGGAAGCGCAGCTTGGCCGCGTACTTCAGGGCCTTCTTGACGGTCAGCTCCTTGTGCAGGATGTCGTCCTGCGGGACCAGACCGATGCGCTGGCGCAGCTCGGCGAACTGCTTGTACAGGTTGCGGTTGTCGTAGAGCACCTCGCCCTGGTTGGCGGGCCGGTAGCCGGTGAGCGCCTTCAGCAGGGTCGACTTGCCGGAGCCCGACGGGCCGATGACCGCGATCAGGGACTTCTCCGGGACGCCGAAGGAGACGTCCTTCAGGATCTGCTTGCCGCCGTCGACCGTGACGGTCAGGTGGCGCGCGGAGAAGGAGACCTCACCGGTGTCGACGAACTCCTCGAGCCGGTCGCCGACGATCCGGAAGGTGGAGTGGCCGACGCCGACGATGTCGGCCGGGCCCAGCTGCACCGAGCCGCCCTTGGGGATCGGCTGGCCGTTGACGTAGGTGCCGTTGTGCGAGCCGAGGTCGCGGATCTCCAGGCGGCCGTCGGGGGTGGCGTGGAACTCGGCGTGGTGCCGGGAGACCTGCAGGTCGGAGACGACCAGCTCGTTCTCCAGGGCACGGCCGATCCGCATCACGCGGCCGAGCGCGAACTGATGGAACGTGGTCGGGCTGCGGTCGCCGTGGACCGGCGGCGCCCCCGCGCCACCACCGGGTGCCTTCTGCACGTACTGCTCGGCGGGAGCCGCCTGCTGCTGCCAGCCCGGCTGCGCGGCCTGCGGCTGCGCCTGGTGCGGTACGGCCTGCTGCGGTACGGCCTGCTGCGGGGCCGGAGCCTGCGGTTGTGCGGCGGCGGCCGGTGGCTGAGCGGCCGCCTGCTGCGGGGCCGGCTGGGCCCAGCCAGGCGCACCGGCGCCCTGCGCGGCGTACGGCGCCTGCTGCGGCTGGCCTGCCGCGGCCCCGGACAGGTTCAGCCGCGGTCCGTCGGTCGCGTTGCCGAGGTGCAGCGACGCGCCCGGCCCGATCTCCACCAGCTGGATCCGTCGGCCCTGCACGAACGTGCCGTTGGTGCTGCCGTGGTCCTCGATGACCCAACTGCGGCCGTTGAAGCTGACCGTGGCGTGCCGCCAGGACACTCTTGCGTCGTCGAAGACGATGTCACCCTGCGGATCGCGGCCGAGGGTGTAGGGCCTGGACGGGTCCAACGTCCAGGTCCGTCCGTTTGATTCCAGTACGAGTTCCGGCACTCCATGCCCCACTGAGTTGTCCCCCGAGTTACCCCCATCGCAGGGAGTCTAGGGATGTCGAACATCGTGGGGAACTATTTCAGGCTCGGCCCCCTGACCGAAACCCGGGCCTTGCCACGGACGCCCCGCACGCTTCAACTCACCGCGCCGACGGGGCCGAAACCGGGCCGGAGAGTGGCAATCCCGGCGAGCAGGACAGGGCGGCTCCGGTACCGGGGGCCTCGTCACGGCGGCGGTCGTCCCCGCACATGGCGGAGTTGCCTTGATTCCCGTCGAACTCCTCGCCGGCGGGGGGACGGTGGTGGCGCATGCCAAGGCCGCGGTGGGCTTCACCGTCTGCACGGGCACCGTACGTATGGGGGCCATGCCGCTCGGCGGTGCCGCTGGTGTGCCGATGCCCTGCTGATCGCTCTGCTCGCCTCCCGGCACGTTCTCTGCTACCGGCCGGCTGATCGGCCATGCGCCGGGGGCACGGCGGCGGTCCCGGCGCTCGTCGCCGTGTCGCCGGTGACCGTGGTGACGGGGCTCGCAGCCACGGCGTGGGCGGCGATCGGGTACGACCTACGGTGGCGGCGGGGCTGCGGGCAAGGCGTACGGGATGCGGTGGGGCCCGGTGCGGCGGCCCTGCACTGCCGCGAAAGCCGGTCCCCCGCACCCGGTGACGGCGTCGGACCAATACGCGCCCAGCACGCCGTATCCGGCCACCGAACCGGGACGCGGATCCCTGTGTCCTGGTGCCGAAGCGCTCCGGGTGCCGGAGGACCCGCCGGTCGCCGGGGATGACACATATCGCGCCCTGGCCGTCGCCCGGCCGCCCGGCGCCGCGCCCTGCTGACCGTCCTCGGGACGTGACCGGCGCTTCCCTGCCCCCGCTGCCTTCCCCGCCCCCCGCCCTGCGCACCAGACCCCATCTCGTGGCACAGTCGTGTTGGAGCCGGGGCCTGCCCCTGCGTGCCGGGGGGTGCAGTGTCTTCCGGTGGCAAGATTCCTGACATCCGCGCGTCATCCACTGTTCCGTGTCCGTCAGGCGGACCTCGGCGGCAGTCGGCACTGGGTGCCGGATACGGTGGTAACACCATGAGCGCTTCGCAGACCTCCGCCGCACAGACCCCCGAGGCCCCCACTCTCCTCGTCAAGATCTTCGGCAAGGACAGGCCGGGCATCACGGCGGGCCTCTTCGACACCCTCGCCGCCTACCTCGTCGACGTGGTCGACATCGAGCAGGTCGTCACGCGGGGCCGCCTGGTGCTGTGTGCGCTGGTCACCGAGCCGCCGGCCGGTCTGGAGGGCGATCTGAGGGCCACCGTGCACAGCTGGGCCGAGTCGATGAAGATGCAGGCGGAGATCATCTCGGGGCGCGGCGACAACCGCCCGCGCGGCCTCGGGCGTTCGCTGGTGACCGTCCTCGGGCATCCGCTGACCGCCGAGTCGACGGCGGCCATCGCCGACCGGATCGCGAAGGCCGGGGGCAACATCGACCGTATCTTCCGGCTCGCCAAGTACCCCGTGACGGCAGTGGAGTTCGCTGTCTCCGGTGTCGAGACCGAGCCGCTGCGCACGGCCCTGGTCACGGACGCGGCGGCACTGGGTGTCGACATCGCGGTCGTCGCGGCGGGCCTGCACCGGCGCGCCCAGCGTCTCGTCGTGATGGACGTGGACTCGACCCTGATCCAGGACGAGGTCATCGAGCTGTTCGCGGCGCACGCCGGCTGCGAGGACAAGGTCGCCGAGGTGACGGCGGCGGCGATGCGCGGGGAGCTGGACTTCGAGCAGTCCCTGCACGCACGCGTGGCGCTGCTGAAGGGGCTGGACGCCTCCGTGGTGGAGAAGGTGCGCAACGAGGTCCGGCTGACACCGGGCGCCCGCACCCTGATCCGCACGCTGAAGCGGCTCGGCTACCAGGTCGGTGTCGTCTCCGGCGGCTTCACCCAGGTCACGGACGATCTGAAGGAACGGTTGGGCCTGGACTTCGCGCAGGCCAACACGCTGGAGATCGTCGACGGCAGGCTCACCGGCCGGGTCACCGGCGAGATCGTGGACCGCGCGGGCAAGGCGCGGCTGCTGCGCCGGTTCGCCGCGGAGGCCGGGGTGCCGCTGTCGCAGACGGTGGCGATCGGCGACGGTGCCAACGACC
The DNA here is from genome assembly GCF_053596375.1 of Streptomyces sp. NPDC001709. Lineage (NCBI taxonomy): Bacteria > Bacillati > Actinomycetota > Actinomycetes > Kitasatosporales > Streptomycetaceae > Streptomyces > Streptomyces sp. NPDC001709. Next base: position 16,781 of record NZ_JBSFGB010000017.1, read on the forward strand.
TGGACATGCTGAACGCGGCCGGTCTGGGCGTCGCCTTCAACGCCAAGCCGGTGGTCCGCGAGGCGGCGCACACGGCGGTGAACTTCCCCTTCCTCGACACGGTCCTGTATCTGCTCGGCATCACCCGCGAAGAGGTCGAGGCGGCCGACACGCACGACGAGGACTGAGCCGGCCCGGCCGGCCCGGATGCGTGAGGGCCCGGTACCGCACAGGTGCCGGGCCCTCACGCATGGGGTGAGGTCACTCGGCGGGTGCCCAGTAGTCCGTCAGGGTGGCCACGCCCGGCTCCAGGCCCTTCCAGGGGCCGTCGAAGGACAGCAGCGCGAAGGCGGCCGCCGGGAAGCCGCGGCGGTCCATCCGCTCACGGGCGTCGCCCCCGGCCGTGCCGGACAGGATGTCGGCCAGGCCGTGGATGCCGGGGTTGTGACCGATCAGGATCACGTTCCGTACGTCCTCCGGGGTCTCGTTGAGCAGGGCGATCAGCTCGCCGGGCGAGGCGTCGTAGACCCGCTCCTCGTAGACGGTCCTCGGCCGGTGCGCCAGCTCGTGGACGGCGAGCTTCCAGGTCTCGCGGGTCCGGGTCGCGGTGGAGCACAGGGCCAGGTCGAAGGTGATACCGGTGTCGGCCAGCTTGCGTCCGGCGACCGCGGCGTCCTTGCGGCCGCGCTCGGCGAGCGGGCGTTCATGGTCGGACACCTGGGGCCAGTCGGCTTTCGCATGCCGGAAGAGGACGATCGTGCGAGGTTCTGCGGCGCTCATGGGACCCAGCTTCGCATGAAACAGACCATGCGGCGCAGGGAGTTGACATGCGGATTCACCGCGCGCGGGGGCTCCGGGTCAGCGCGCGAGGAGCTTCTGGGCGCGCTCGAAGAGATGCGTGATCGCCGGGTCGCCGCTTGCCGCGTGCGCGTCCGACGGGTTCAGTATCAGCACCAGGAGCGCGATGAAGGCGAGCGCGGGCAGGGCGAGGGCCCACCAGGGCAGCCGGATGTCGACGCCGCCCGTGGTCGCCGGGTGGGGCAGGGAGCGGGTGCGGGCCGACATGATCGCCTCCGTGGGTCTTCGAGCGGGTCATGACCGGGTGTCGCGGTCACAACTCGAAGCTACGGAATCCGGGGCCGCCAACCCATCCGGACTTCCACCCAGTTGACCCTGACCCTTACCCCCTAGGGGATGGTGGGGCTAGCCCCACCATCCGCCGGAAGACGCGGGCCGGGACCCGGTCGTCACGGGGAGGCGATGGTCGCGATGACGGCGATGATCACGAAGATGGCGAAGAACGAGCCGAAGACGAGCAGCATCTTCTTCTGGCCGTTCTGCGGGTTCGGGTCGAGCACAGGCTGCATGCGCCCAGTCTCGCACCCTTCCCCCGGCACTTGTCCGCGGGGGGGCGGCGCGTCGCCGTCTCCGGACCCGGCCGCAGGTCCGACCCGCCCGCACCCATGCCCACGCTGCACCGGCCCGCTACGCGCGCGTGGTCGCGTCGGGCGCGCGCCGGCGGGCCGCCTCGTCCTCCACCGTGCGGTTGCGGCCCGCCAGGAAGCCGACCGCCATCTGCGGCACCATCAGGCCCGCCATGAGGGCGATCGGCACTCCCCAGCCGCCGCTCTGCTGATAGAGCACGCCGACCAGCAGCGGCCCGGGAATGGAGATCAGATAGCCGGTGCTCTGCGCGAATGCGGACAACTGGGCCACGCCCGCCCCGCTCCTGGCCCGCATGCCGACCATCGTCAGGGCCAGCGGGAAGGCGCAGTTGGAGACGCCGAGCAGCAGCGCCCAGGCCCAGGCGCCGGCGGCCGGCGCGACGTACAGGCCGGTGTACCCGGCGAGCCCGCACACGCCCAGGACCAGGACGATCGGCCCCTGGTGGGGCAGCCGGGTGGCGACCCGCGGGATGACGAAGGCCAGCGGCACGCCCATCACCATGGTGACCGCGAGCAGCACGCCCGCGGTGCCGGCCGGGACGCCGGCGTCCCGGAAGATCTGCGGCATCCAGCCCATGGTGATGTACGCGGCGGTGGCCTGGAGGCCGAAGAAGACGGCCAGTGCCCAGGCGGTACGGCTGCGGGTGATGCGCACGGGTGCGTGGCGTTCCTCCGCGCGCCGCTCCTCCGCACGCCGTTCCTCCGCGTGCCGTTCCCCCGCGTGCTTGTCCCCGGCCGGGCGCTCCCGCTGCCGCGGCTGTGCGAGCGCGGTGCCGCGGTCCCGTACGAGCGGCAGCCAGGGCAGCACGGCGGTCCCCGCGAGGGCGGCCCACACGGCGAGGCCGGACTGCCAGCTGCCGCCCATGGCGTCGGTCAGGGGCACGGTCACCGCGGCGGCGAGGGAGGTGCCGAGGGCGAGGGCCATCGAGTACAGGCCGGTCATGGGACCGACCCGGTCGGGGAACCAGCGCTTGACGATGACCGGCATGAGCACATTGCTGACGGCGATGCCCATCAGGGCCAGCGCGCTGGCGGCCAGGAAACCGGCCGTGCCGCCGGCGAACGGCCGTATCAGCAGGCCCGCGGTGATGGCGGTCATGCCGGCGCACACCACGGCGGCCGGACCGAAGCGGCGGGCCAGCCGGGGCGCGGTGACCCCGAAGACCGCGAAGCACAGCGGGGGCACGGAGGTGAGCAGTCCGGCCACGCCGCCGCTCATACCGAGCCCGTCACGGACCTCTTCCAGGAGCGCGCCGAGGCTGGTGATGGCCGGGCGGAGGTTCAGCGCGGACAGCACGATGCCGACGACGACCAGGCGGGTCGCCCACGGGCGCGTGCGGCCCGCGCCGTGGGTCTTTTCCCGGGTGCTCGTCACGGCGGCCGTATCGCGGTCGGTCGGTGACATCGCCGTACGGGTGTCCACTGTCCGGGTTTCCTCACGTGCCATGAGAGCCATCATAGAATCATGGGATGATTGGTTGTCCATCCCCGTGGTCTTCCCGCCCGGGCCCGTCGTGCGAAGGTGTGCCATGCCTCTGAGCCACCCGCGCCGTTCTGCGCTGTCCGAGCAGGTCATCGCCGAACTGCGCAACCAGATCACCTCCGGCGAGTGGCCGGTGGGCGCACGCATCCCGACGGAGCCGGAACTGGTCGAGCAGCTCGGTGTGGCCCGCAACACCGTCCGCGAGGCCGTCCGCGCGCTCGCCCACAACGGTCTGCTGGACATCCGGCAGGGCTCCGGCACCTATGTGGTGGCGACGAGCGAGCTGGCCGGTGTGATGCACCGCCGGTTCGCCGACGCCGATCCCCGGCACATCGCGGAGCTGCGCGCCGCGCTGGAGTCGGCCGCGGCGAAGCTGGCTGCCGAGCGGCGCACCGAGAAGGACCTCAAGCAGCTGGACGCACTGCTGGAGCGGCGCGAGGTCGCCTGGGAGACGGGCGATGCGGAGGCCTTCGTGACCGCCGACGCCACCTTCCACCTGGCCGTCGTGGCCGCCTCCCACAACGACGCGATGACGGCGATGTACGCGGATCTGGGCGAGGTGCTGCGGGACTGGCTGCGCGCGGACGTGGGCGCGGAGCTGACACCGGAGACGCACATGGATCACTCGCGCCTGCTGGACGCGATCCGCACCGGGGACGCGGAGGCGGCGGCGACCGAGGCCGCCAGCTATCCGTTCCTGTGCCGGCCGGACCGGTTCAGTGCTCGTTCTGGTGGCTGATCCAGACGGACCGGACTTCCTTCCAGCACCGGCCCGTGAGCCGTACGGTCATGGCGGGTCCGGTGTCCACCGGTGCGCTGTCGGTGTCGATATCCCACCAGCGGGCGCACTCGATGTGCAGACGCACGCGATCGGTGTCGACATAGGGGTTGTGGCAGTAGGCCACCACATGGGAGCCGTGGACGGCTGACCGGCAGGCGGCCCCGAACAGGTTCGGCGCGGGTGGCTTTCCGTCCTCCACGCGCGCGTAGGGCATCGCGTCGTACGACAGGGAGAGCACGAGGGCCACGGCCACGGTCACCGGGGCCAGGCTGCGGGACAGGCGCACAACGGGGACCTCCTCTGCCGGGCTGCGGAGGAACGCGCGAGTGAACGCGTAATCCAGGGTGTGCTGCCCGGTCCGATCCGCGCCCGGCCGGTGGACCGAACGGGTGAGGCCCGCGCCCCCGAAGGGGTGCGGGCCTCACTCAGCCGTCGGTCACGCCTAGGCGGCCGTCACGCGCCGATCGCGTGCAGGCCACCGTCGACGTGGATGATCTCGCCGGTGGTCTTGGGGAACCAGTCGCTCAGCAGCGCGACGATGCCGCGGCCGGCCGGCTCCGGGTCCTTCAGGTCCCACTCCAGCGGGGAACGGGTGTCCCAGACGGAGGCCAGGTCCGCGAAGCCGGGGATCGACTTGGCGGCCATGGAGCCGATGGGGCCCGCGGAGATGAGGTTGCAGCGGATGTTCTGCTTGCCCAGGTCGCGCGCCATGTAGCGGCTGGTCGCCTCCAGGGCGGCCTTGGCCGGGCCCATCCAGTCGTACTGCGGCCAGGCGAACTGCGCGTCGAAGGTGAGGCCGACGACCGAGCCGCCGTTCTGCATCAGCGGCAGGCAGGCCATGGTGAGCGACTTCAAGGAGAACGCCGAGACGTGCATGGCCGTGGAGACGGACTCGAACGGCGTGTTGAGGAAGTTGCCGCCGAGCGCGTCCTGCGGGGCGAAGCCGATGGAGTGGACGACGCCGTCGAGCCCGCCCAGCTCCTCGCCGACGACGTCGGCCAGGCGCGCGAGGTGCTCCTCGTTCGTCACGTCCAGCTCGATGACCTTGGTGGGCTTCGGCAGCTTCTTGGCGATGCGCTCGGTCAGCGTGGGCCGCGGGAACGCCGTCAGGATGATCTCCGCGCCCTGCTCCTGGGCCAGCTTGGCCGCGTGGAAGGCGATGGAGGACTCCATCAGCACACCCGTGATCAGGATGCGCTTGCCCTCGAGGATTCCGCTCATGGTGATCAGTGACCCATTCCCAGTCCGCCGTCAACGGGGATGACGGCTCCAGTGATGTACGAGGCGTCGTCCGAGGCGAGGAACCGCACCGTCGCGGCGATCTCCTCGGGCTGCGCGTAACGGCCGAGCGGCACCTGCGACATGATGTTCGCGCGCTGCTCGTCGGTGAGCGCCTTGGTCATGTCGGTGTCGACGAAGCCGGGCGCGACGACGTTGAAGGTGATGTTGCGCGAGCCCAGCTCACGGGCGAGGGAGCGCGCGAAGCCGACCAGGGCGGCCTTGGAGGCGGCGTAGTTCGCCTGGCCCGCCGAGCCGAGCAGGCCGACCACGGACGAGATCAGGACGACGCGGCCCTTCTTGGCGCGCAGCATGCCGCGGTTGGCGCGCTTGACGACGCGGAAGGTGCCGGTGAGGTTGGTGTCGATGACCGAGGTGAAGTCCTCCTCGGACATGCGCATCAGGAGTTGGTCCTTGGTCACGCCGGCGTTGGCGACCAGGACCTCGACCGGACCGTGCTGGTCCTCGATCTCCTTGTAGGCCTGCTCCACCTGCTCCGCGTCGGTGATGTCGCACTTGACGGCGAGGAAGCCGGACGGCGGCTCACCCGAGCGGTATGTGATCGCGACCTTGTCGCCGGCGTCGGCGAATGCGCGGGCGATGGCGAGGCCGATGCCCCGGTTTCCTCCGGTGACCAGAACCGAGCGGCTCAACGGATCACCCTTTCGATAGCGGTCTGCAGCGGTCCGACAAACCGCCCGAACACCTGGATGACAGGCGGCTTCATCGAAAACCTATCGGTCCGGCCGTCCGCGTGGGCAATCGGGCACCGACAGTGGCACGGGGAAGTCACTGTCGGGTCCCTACAGAACGATCCCGGTCCGGGCCTCGAAACATGTGGTCCGCCGGGCCGCTCCCACGACATGATCGGACCGACAGGCCACGACAGCAGGGAGACCTCCGTGCCTCATTCCATCGACGAAGCCTTCACGGCGCTTCCCCTACGGGCTCTCGCCGACGCCGCGCTGGCACGCGCGCGTGCGCTCGGGGCCGAGCACGCGGACTTCCGGTTCGAGCGGGTGCGCAGCGCGTCCTGGCGGCTGCGGGACGCCAAGCCCGCCGGATCGTCGGACACCACCGACCTCGGGTACGCGGTCCGGGTCGTGCACGGCGGTACGTGGGGCTTCGCCTCCGGGGTGGATCTGACCCTGGACGCGGCGGCCAGGGTCGCCTCCCAGGCGGTGGCCATGGCCAAGCTGTCCGCGCAGGTCATCAAGGCCGCCGGGTCCGACGAGCGGGTCGAGCTGGCCGATGAGCCGGTGCACGCGGACCGGACGTGGGTGTCGTCGTACGAGATCGATCCCTTCTCGGTGCCCGACGAGGAGAAGGCCGCGCTGCTGGCGGACTGGAGTGCCCGGCTGCTGGCCGCGAACGGCGTCAGTCATGTGGACGCCTCGCTGCTCACCGTGCACGAGAACAAGTTCTACGCCGACACGGCCGGGACCGTGACCACCCAGCAGCGGGTGCGGCTGCATCCGGAGCTGACCGCGGTGTCGGTGGACGAGTCCAGCGGCGAGTTCGACTCGATGCGGACCATCGCGCCGCCGGTCGGGCGGGGCTGGGAGTACCTGACCGGCACCGGCTGGGACTGGGACGGCGAACTGGAGCGGATCCCGGAGCTGCTCGCCGAGAAGATGCGCGCCCCGAGCGTGGAGCCGGGCCTGTACGACCTGGTGGTCGACCCGTCCAACCTGTGGCTGACCATCCACGAGTCCATCGGCCACGCCACCGAACTGGACCGCGCGCTCGGCTACGAGGCCGCCTACGCCGGCACCTCCTTCGCCACCTTCGACCAGCTGGGCAAGCTGCGTTACGGCTCCGAGCTGATGAACGTCACCGGTGACCGCACCGCCGAGCACGGCCTCGCGACCATCGGGTACGACGACGAGGGCGTCGCCGCGCAGTCCTGGGATCTGGTGAAGGACGGCACGCTGGTCGGCTACCAGCTGGACCGCAGGATCGCGAAGCTGACCGGGTTCGACCGGTCCAACGGGTGCGCCTACGCCGACTCCCCCGCCCATGTCCCGGTGCAGCGCATGGCCAACGTGTCCCTGCAGCCGGATCCGGCCGGGCTGTCCACCGAGGACCTGATCGGCGGTGTCGACCGGGGCATCTATGTGGTCGGCGACCGGTCCTGGTCGATCGACATGCAGCGGTACAACTTCCAGTTCACCGGGCAGCGCTTCTTCAAGATCGAGAACGGGCGGATCACCGGGCAGCTGAAGGACGTGGCCTACCAGGCGACCACGACCGACTTCTGGGGCTCGATGGCCGCCGTGGGCGGTCCGCAGACCTACGTCCTCGGCGGCGCCTTCAACTGCGGCAAGGCCCAGCCCGGCCAGGTGGCCTCCGTGTCGCACGGGTGCCCGTCCGCCCTCTTCAAGGGCGTCAACATTCTGAACACCACGCAGGAGGCCGGTCGATGAGCGCCCGTACCCACAAGCCGCACGAGATCGTCGAGCAGGCGCTGGCGCTGTCGCGGGCCGACGGCTGTGTCGTCATCGCCGACGAGCACTCCACCGCCAACCTGCGCTGGGCGGGCAACGCGCTCACCACCAACGGTGTGACCCGCGGTCGTACCCTCACCGTGATCGCGACCGTGGACGGCAAGGAGGGCACCGCCTCCGGTGTCGTCTCACGCTCGGCGGTCACCGCGCAGGAGCTGGAGCCGCTGGTGCGGGCCGCCGAGACCGCGGCGCGCGGTGCCGGGCCCGCCGAGGACGCGCAGCCGCTGGTCGGCGATGTGCCCCCGTCACCGGACTTCACGGACGCACCGGCCGAGACGTCCTCCGCCGTGTTCGCCGACTTCGCACCGGCGCTCGGCGAGGCGTTCGCACGCGCGCGTGCGGGCGGACGGGAGCTGTACGGCTTCGCCAACCACGAGCTGGTGTCGACGTACCTGGGCACGTCCACCGGGCTCCGGCTCAGGCACGACCAGCCCACCGGCACGCTGGAGCTGAACGCCAAGTCGCCGGACCGTACGCGCTCGGCCTGGGCGGGCCGCTCCACCCGGGACTTCAAGGACATCGACGCGGGCACGCTCGACGCCGAGCTGGCCGTACGCCTCGGCTGGGCCGAGCGCCGCGTGGAGCTGCCCGCGGGCCGCTACGAGACGCTGCTGCCGCCCACTGCCGTGGCGGACCTGCTGATCTACCAGCTGTGGTCGGCGTCGGGCCGGGACGCGGCCGAGGGCCGGACGGTGTTCTCCAAGCCGGGCGGAGGCACGCGGGTCGGCGAGAAGCTGAGCGAGCTGCCGCTGACCCTGCGCAGCGACCCCGACGAGCCAGGCCTGGAGTGCCCGCCATTCGTGGTCGCCCACTCCTCCGGCGGCGACCAGTCCGTGTTCGACAACGGACTGCCGACCCGTTCCACCGAGTGGATCAGCGAGGGTGTGCTCACGCACCTGACGACCACGCGGCACAGCGCGGGTCTGACCGGGCTTCCGGTCGCCCCCGTGCTCGGGAACCTGATCCTGGACGGCGGCGACGACCGCTCCCTGGAGGAGATGGTCGCGAACACCGAACGCGGGCTTCTGCTGACCTGCCTGTGGTACATCCGCGAGGTCGACCCGGCGACGCTGCTGCTCACGGGCCTGACCCGGGACGGCGTCTACCTCGTGGAGAACGGCGAGGTGACCGGCCAGGTGAACAACTTCCGGTTCAACGAGTCGCCGGTGAACCTGCTGCGGCGGGCCTCCGAGGCGGGCCGCACGGAGAAGACCCTGCCCCGCGAGTGGGGCGACTGGTTCACCCGGGCCGCGATGCCCGCGCTGCGGATCCCGGATTTCAACATGAGCTCTGTCAGTCAGGGCGTATAACCTCGTAGTCGGCTGTCACCCGACTGCCCCAAGATCACCGAGGAGACACGAGAACCGTGACGGACATCGTCGACGAGCTGAAGTGGCGTGGGCTCATCGCCCTCTCCACGGACGAGGACGCACTGCGCAAGGCGTTCGCGGACGGCCCCGTCACGTTCTATTGCGGCTTCGACCCGACCGCGCCCAGCCTGCACCTCGGCAACCTCGTGCAGATCCTCACCATGCGCCGCATCCAGGAGGCCGGGAACCGGCCGCTGGCGCTGGTCGGTGGTGCCACGGGGCTTATCGGCGACCCGAAGCCGACGGCCGAGCGCACGCTGAACGCACCGGAGGTCGTGGCGAGCTGGGTGGAGCGGCTGCGCGCCCAGATCCAGCCCCTGCTGCGCTTCGACGGGCCGCACGCCGCCGTCATGGTCAACAACCTGGACTGGACCCAGGGCCTGTCGGCCATCGAGTTCCTGCGGGACATCGGCAAGCACTTCCGGGTCAACAAGATGATCGCGAAGGAGGCCGTCTCCCGGCGGCTGAACTCCGACGCGGGCATCAGCTACACCGAGTTCAGCTACCAGATCCTGCAGGGCATGGACTTCCTGGAGCTGTACCGGCGGTACGGCTGCACCCTGCAGACCGGCGGCAGCGACCAGTGGGGCAACCTCACCTCGGGCACGGACCTGATCCACCGGGTCGAGCAGGACGCCGTGGTGCACGCGCTCGGCACCCCGCTGATCACCAAGGCGGACGGCACCAAGTTCGGCAAGACCGAGTCCGGCACGGTGTGGCTCGACCCCGAGATGACCACGCCGTACGCGTTCTACCAGTTCTGGGTCAACGCGGACGACCGTGACGTCTCGAAGTTCCTGCGCATCTTCAGCTTCAAGTCCCGTGAGGAGATCGAGGAGCTGGAGCGGCAGACCGAGGAGCGTCCGCAGGCGCGGGCCGCGCAGCGTGCGCTCGCCGAGGAGCTGACGACGCTGGTGCACGGCGCCGACCAGACCGCCGCGGTGATGGCCGCGAGCCGCGCCCTGTTCGGGCAGGGCGAGCTTTCGGAACTGGACGGCAGGACGCTGGCCGCGGCGCTGTCGGAGGTGCCGCACATCCAGGTCTCCGAGCTGGGTCCGGTCGTGGACCTCTTCGCCGAGGTCGGGCTTGTCGCCAGCAAGTCCGCTGCGCGGCGGACCGTGAAGGAGGGCGGCGCCTACGTGAACAACGTGAAGGTCGTCGCCGAGGACGCGGTGCCCTCGTCCGAGGATCTGCTGGATGGGCGTTGGCTGGTGCTGCGGCGGGGGAAGAAGAACCTCGCCGCGGTGGAGGTCACGCGCGCCTGAGCGCCACAGGGGCGTGGGTGGACTGGCGACTGCGGCTCGTCCGCGGTTGCTCGCGCAGTTCCCCGCGCCCCTTTCGGGGCGCTGTGACGGCGGGGCCGGGGACGTTGCCGCAGGCAGCGGGCGACCCGGTCTCGTAGGCGGCGCAGCCGCGGCGTAACGTGGAAGCCCGGGGAGAGCTGAAGCGGGCGGATGGTGGAATGTGATGCGGAAACAGCACGGCGGCAACGTCCAGGTGTTCCGGATCACCGGAGCCCGGACCGGACTCGCCGAGGACGTACGGGGCCGGCAGCGGCGGTACGTCATCTCGATGACGATCCGCACGATCTCGGTGATCCTGGCCGTCTCCCTGTGGAACGTCGAACGGTACGTCGCCGTCGTGGCCCTCGTGGCCGGCGCGCTGCTCCCCTATATCGCCGTGGTGATCGCGAACGCGGGCCGGGAACGGCCGCCCTCCCTTCCCTCGACCTTCATCGCCGCACCGATGCGGCCGATGATCACGGCGCCGCAGGCGGAGGAGGCACAGGCGGAATCCGTTCCGGAGGACGCGGCGGCTCATCCGACGGGGGCGGGTGGCGAGCGATCCGACCCCGCGTGACCACGCCGGAGGGGGCGGAAGCGGAACGGCAGCCGCCCGTCAAGCTCAAGAAAAGCTCAGATCAATCGTGTAGTTCCAGTGCCGGGCGGCGGGGTACCCGTGACATACTGCGTACGCGCTCCGCATCCCCCGTCGGAGCGACGGACCGACGCCGGGCAGCTCCCCCCGTGGCTGCTCGGCGTCGCCTTTGTTCGGGCCCTTTTTCTGTGAGACGAACCTGTGAGTGACGAGACGCCCATCTGCTCCGCCAAGGGGTGCCGTGCCGCTGCCGTGTGGGTGCTGGCGTGGAACAACCCGAAGATCCACACGCCGGAGCGGCGCAAGACATGGCTCGCGTGCGAGAAGCACCGTGAGCATCTTTCGCAGTTCCTGGGGGTGCGGGGGTTCCTGAAGGACGTGGTGAAGTTCGCGGACTGGCAGGATCCCGAAGGGGCCTAACCGCCGATTGCCGACATCGGTCGGTCCGGCTGCACGAACGACGGGTCGTCCAGTCCCGCGCCCGCCTTCTTCCCCCACATCGCCAGCTTCCAGATGCGGGCGATCTCCTCGTCCGGGGCGTCGGAGCGGAGGGCTGCGCGGAGGTCGGTTTCCTCGGTCGCGAACAGACACGTGCGTATCTGGCCGTCGGCCGTGAGGCGGGTGCGGTCGCAGGCGGCGCAGAAGGGGCGGGTGACCGAGGCGATGACGCCGACGCGGTGCGGGCCGCCGTTGACCAGCCAGCGCTCCGCCGGGGCCGAGCCGCGCACGTCGGAGCCCTCGGGGGTGAGATCGAAGCGGGTGCGCAGCGAGGCGAGGATGTCGCCGGCGGTGACCATGCCGTCGCGCTTCCAGCCGTGCTGGGCGTCCAGGGGCATCTGCTCGATGAAGCGCAGCTCGTAGTCGTGCTCGACCGCCCAGGCCAGCAGGTCGGGGGCCTCGTCGTCGTTCAATCCCGGCATCAGGACCGAGTTGACCTTGACGGGGGTCAGGCCGGCCTCGCGGGCGGACTGAAGGCCTTCGAGGACGTCCTTGTGGCGGTCGCGGCGGGTCAGGGTCTTGAAGACGTCCGGGCGGAGGGTGTCCAGGGAGACGTTGACCCGGTCCAGGCCGGCGGCCTTCAGGGCCGTCGCCGTGCGCTTGAGGCCGATGCCGTTGGTGGTGAGGGACATCTGGGGGCGGGGGGTCAGAGCCGCTACGCGCTCGACGATGCCGACCAGGCCGGGGCGCAGGAGGGGCTCGCCGCCGGTGAAGCGGACCTCCTCGATGCCGAGCAGCCGTACGGCGATGTCGACGAGGCGGACGATCTCGTCGTCCGTGAGCAGGTCGGGCTTGGCCAGCCACTGCAGGCCCTCCTCGGGCATGCAGTACGTGCACCGCAGATTGCAGCGGTCGGTGAGCGAGACCCTCAGGTCGGTGGCCACCCGGCCGTAGGTGTCGATGAGCACGTGGGCCCCCTCCCTCGATCCGAGCAAGTATTCTCCGTCACTTGTCCTGTCACTTGCGAGCCTACGTGACACCACTGACAACGACAGCGGCCCGATCCGACGAGGTACGAAGCGGCCGCGTCGTAGGACCGTACAGCCCTGGACGACGCGGCCGTCGTACGAACCTCAGTGTGCTCCGGTGCCGGTCAGGGACCGCACCTCCAGTTCGGCGTACTTGCCGGCGTCCGGGGCCTCCTTCGACAGCAGGGTGCCCACGGCGCCGAGCAGGAACCCGACCGGGATGGAGATGATGCCGGGGTTCTCCAGCGGGAACCAGTGGAAGTCGACGTCGGGGAACATCGAGGTCGCCTTGCCGGAGACCACCGGGGAGAACAGCACCAGGCCGACCGCGGTGACCAGGCCGCCGTAGATCGACCACAGGGCGCCCGAGGTGGTAAACCGCTTCCAGAAGAGGCTGTAGAGGATCGTGGGGAGGTTTGCGGAGGCCGCGACCGCGAAGGCGAGGGCGACCAGGCCGGCCACGTTCAGGTCGCGGGCCAGGGCGCCCAGGAGGATCGAGACCGCGCCGATGCCGACGGTCGCCCAGCGGGCCGCGCCGATCTCCTGCTTCTCCGTGGCCTGCCCCTTCTTGATGACGTTGGCGTAGATGTCGTGCGCGAAGGAGGACGACGAGGCCAGGGTCAGGCCCGCGACGACCGCGAGGATCGTGGCGAAGGCGACCGCCGAGATGCTGGCCAGCAGCACGGCGCCCCAGTTGGAGTTCACGCCGCCCAGATGGAGGGCGAGGAGCGGTGCCGCCGTGTTGCCCGCCTTGTTGGAGGCGATGATCTCGTCCGGCTTGATGAGGGCCGCCGCGCCGAAGCCGAGGGCGAGGGTCATCAGGTAGAAGGCGCCGATCAGTCCGATCGCCCAGATGACCGACTTACGGGCGGCCTTGGCCGTGGGCACGGTGTAGAAACGGATCAGGATGTGCGGCAGGCCCGCGGTGCCCAGGACCAGGGCGATGCCGAGCGAGATGAAGTCCAGCTTGGTGGTGCCGCTGGCGCCGTACTTCAGGCCCGGCTCAAGGAAGGCCGCGCCCTTGCCGCTGTTGTCGGCGGCCCTGCCGAGCAGGTCGGAGACGTTGAAGTGGAACTTCAGCAGGACCAGGAAGGTCAGCAGCAGGGCGCCCGCGATCAGCAGCACCGCCTTGACCATCTGCACCCAGGTGGTGCCCTTCATGCCGCCGATGGTGACGTACACGATCATCAGGACGCCGACCAGGGCAACGATGCCGATCTTGCCGCCGTCGCTGGTGATGCCCAGGAGGAGGGAGACCAGGACGCCCGCACCGGCCATCTGGGCGAGCAGGTAGAAGATCGAGACCACGATCGTGGAGGTGCCGGCTGCCGTGCGGACCGGGCGCTGGCGCATGCGGTAGGCCAGTACGTCGCCCATGGTGTAGCGGCCGGAGTTGCGCAGCGGTTCGGCGACCAGGAGCAGGGCGACGAGCCAGGCGACGAGGAAGCCGATGGAGTACAGGAAGCCGTCGTAGCCGAAGAGGGCGATGGCGCCGGCGATGCCGAGGAAGGACGCGGCGGACATGTAGTCGCCGGAGACGGCGAGTCCGTTCTGGAAGCCGGTGAACTGGCGTCCGCCGGCGTAGAAGTCGGCGGCGTCCCTGGTCTGGCGGCCCGCCCAGACGGTGATGACGAGGGTCGCGGCGACGAACACCGCGAACAGGGTGATGATCAGCGGCCGGTGCTGGCTCGCCTCGCCGGCGGCGAGCAGGGTGTGCGGTACGGGGCTCATGCGCCGCCCTCCATCCGGGACTTGATCGCCTCCGCCTTGGGGTCGAGCTTGGCGGCGGCGTGTCGTGCGTACCACCACGCGATGAGGAAGGTGGTGAGGAATTGGGCGAGGCCCAGGACGAGGGCCACGTTGATGTTGCCGGCCACCTTGGTGCCCATGAAGCCGTCCGCGTAGTTGGAGAGGAGTACGTACAGCAGGTACCAGGCGATGAAGGCGACGGTCAGCGGAATGGCGAAGGAGCGATGGGCGCGGCGCAGTTCACCGAACTCCGCGCTCTGCTGGACCTCGGCGAACTCCTCGGTGGACGGAAGCGGGGCCCCCGGTGTGGCAGGGGGCGGTGTCTCGGTGGCCACGGAGTCTCCTCGCGTTGCGGATGCGATGACGAAACGGGGGCTCGATCGTGCTGGCGCTCCCTGCCCAAGGTCCACGGCGCCACGCGAGGACCGGTTCAAGTCCTATGAGTTGTTTCGCAAGCGGTCTTGGCGAGCCATTGCCAAGTCATTGCTGACCGGTGAGCCGTGGGGATAGCTTCTGCCTGCACCACCCGTCATGTACCTGCCCGAGCACCACCTGTGTCTCGGGCGGTTTCGTATCCGGATGATGTGGAGATCCCATGGCTCATCTGCGCTCCAGACACCGGCTCGCGCTCGCCGTGCCCGTCGTGCTGTCGCTGACCGCCTCGCTCGGTTTCCTGCCGGCGGCGGCCTCGGCGGCACCCGCCTCGGCCGGCGCGGTGCGGGCGGCGGACGACGGTCCGAACCTCGCGTACGTGGTCAACACGCGTACGGACCGCCGCACGATCGAGTCCGTGCAGCGGGAGATCACCCGCAACGGTGGTTCGATCGTGGCCAGTTACGACAGGATCGGTGTGATCGTCGCGCACTCCGCGAACCCGGAGTTCGGCGCGCGGATGCGCGCGGTGGACGGGGTGGAGTCGGCGGGCGCCACGCGTACCGCGCCGCTGAGTGCGGCGGGGACGACCGACGAGGGCGCGGTGCAGGTGCTGTCGAAGGCGGAGGCCGCGAAGCTCACCGAGGCCGCGGCGCCGGGCGAGGAGCCCCTCGAGGCGGACCAGTGGGACCTGCGCGCGATCGGCGCCGAGAAGGCCGCGCGGATCAACCCGGGCAGCGGCAACATAACCGTCGGCATCATCGACACCGGCGTGGACGACACCCACCCGGACATCGCGCCGAACTTCTCCGCCTCCCAGTCGGCGAACTGCGTGAGCGGCAAGGCGGACACGACGTACGGCGCGTGGCGCCCGGCGGACGCCAACCACTACCACGGCACCCATGTGGCCGGTGAGATAGCCGCGGCCCGCAACGGCATAGGCGTGGCCGGTGTGGCGCCGGGCGTGAAGGTATCGAGCATCACGGTGGCCCAGCCGGACTCGACGCAGCTGTTCTACCCGGAGAGCGTGGTCTGCGCGTTCGTGTTCGCCGCCGACCACGGCATACAGGTCACCAACAACAGCTATTACGTTGATCCGTGGCTGTACAACTGCATGGATGATCCCGATCAACGTGCCATCGTTGACGCGGTCAACAGGGCGCAGCTGTATGCACAGCGCAAGGGCACGCTCAATGTGGCCGCCGCGGGCAACTCCAACGACGACCTGGACGCACACGCGCTCACGGACGACTCCAGCCCCGACGACTCGACGGCCACGACCCGCACGGTCGACCCGCACGAGTGCTTCGACGTACCGACCCAGCTGCCCGGCGTGGTGACGGTGAGCGCGGTGGGTGTGAAGGGCGCCAAGTCATACTACTCCAGCTACGGCCAGGGCGTGATCGACGTGGCGGGGCCGGGCGGCGACAAGTACCAGATCCCGGACACGCCGTCGAAGAACGGCCGCATCCTCTCCACCCTGCCCAACGACCAGTACGGCTTCCTCCAGGGCACCTCGATGGCCTCCCCGCACGTGGCCGCGGTCGCCGCGCTGCTGAAGTCCGCGCATCCGCAGGCCACTCCGGCCCAGCTGCAGGCCCTGCTGAAGGCCGAGGCGGACAACCCGGGCTGCCCGAGCGGCCCGTACGACGGCGACGGGGACGGCGTCGTGGACGCGACCTGTGTCGGCGGCAAGCGCGTGAACGGCTTCTACGGCTTCGGCGTGGTCAACGCGCTGCGCGCGGTCAAGTAGCCGGTCAGGCAGCCGCATTCCTCCCGGACCTCCCGCACGGCACGCCCGTACCGCGAACGAACTGGAGAGAACCGACCCATGACAGCGCCCGAACCGCGCTACCGCCGCGCCCTCGCGATCCCCGCCGGGATGGCCCTGGCCACGGCACTGGCGTTCCTGCCGAACGTCACCGCGTCCGCGGCGGACCACACCCCGGCGGCCACCGCCGACGGGCCCATGCTCAGCTATGTCGTCAACGTCCGCCCCGGGAACGGGGTGTCCGCGCATGTGCAGCAGTCGATCGCCGAGGCCGGTGGTTCGGTGGTGATCGCGTACGACCGGATCGGTGTGATCGTCGCCCACTCGGCCAACCCCTCCTTCGCCCAGGAGATCCGCACGGTGCGCGGGGTGGACTCGGCCGGTGCCACCCGCAACGCGCCGCTGCCTGCCCAGTCCACCACCGACGTGGACACGCCGAAGGTGCTGAGCGCCCAGCAGGTGGCCGAGGCCAGGGCCGCCGACGGGCAGGACCCGCTGGAGCCACTGCAGTGGGATCTGCCGGCCATCAAGGCGGACAAGGCGCACGAGAAGACCCTGGGCAGCCCGGACGTCACGGTCGCGGTCATCGACACCGGCGTGGACGACACCCACCCGGACATCGCACCCAACTTCGACCGGGCGGCCTCCGCCAACTGCGTCTCCGGCAAGCCCGACACCACCGACGGCGCCTGGCGGCCGAGCGCTACGGAGAGCCCCCACGGCACGCACGTGGCGGGTGAGATCGCGGGTGCGAAGAACGGCGTCGGCATCACCGGTGTGGCACCGGGCGTCAAGGTGGCCGGAATCAAGGTCGCCGACCCGAAGGGCTACTTCTACACCGAGGCCGTGGTCTGCGGCTTCGTATGGGCGGCCGAGCACCACGTCGACGTGACCAACAACAGCTATTACACCGACCCGTGGTACTTCAACTGCACGACCGACCCGGACCAGAAGGCGCTGGTGGACGCCATCACCCGGGCCTCGCGATACGCGGAGAAGAAGGGCACGGTCAACGTCGCGGCGGCGGGCAACGAGAGCTACGACCTCGCCTCCGACTCGATCACCGACCCGGTCTCCCCGAACGACGGCACCCCGTCGGACCGTGTGATCGACCCGCACACCTGCTACGACATACCGACCCAGCTGCCGGGTGTCGTGACGGTCGCGGCGACGGGTGCGAAGGGCCTGAAGTCGTCCTTCTCCAACTACGGTCTCGGTGTCATCGACATCGCCGCGCCCGGCGGCGACTCGACCGCCTACCAGAAGCCGGAACCCCCGGCCACCAGCGGTCTCATCCTGGGCCCGCTGCCGGGCGGCAAGTGGGGCTACATGGCCGGTACGTCGATGGCGACGCCGCATGTCGCGGGCATTGCCGCATTGATCAAGTCAACCCATCCGCATGCCCCGGCCGCCCTGGTCAAGGCGCTGCTGTACGCGGAGGCCAACGCCACGCCGTGCACGGATCCGTACGACATCAACGGTGACGGCAAGGTCGACGCGGTGTGCGAGGGAACGAAGAACTACAACGGCTTCTACGGCTTCGGCACGGCGGACGCGCTGGCCGCGGTGACCGAGTAGGGTCGACTCCTCCATATATTGATTCAGTCAATACTGCATAGTGCAGTCATGACTGCTATCAAGTTCGCGTGGTCCGCTCTGGGCGGCGATCCCGCCCATCTCGCACGGCTGACCACTGTGGTGCGGGAGGGCGCGCTCGATGCGCGCCTTCCCGTACGCGAGCTGGCCCGTGCCTGTGTCGGCGCCTGTGCGCTGGCCGCGGCGGAACTCGCCGCCCGCCGGGCCGGACTCGCCGAGGTGCCCGGTGTCCGGGTCGACGACGGCGCCGTGGCGGCCGCCTTCCACAGCGAACGCCACCTTCTGGTCGACGGGCGGGCGCCGGTCGTCTTCGCGCCACTGTCGAGGTTCTGGCGGACGGCGGACGGCTGGGTGCGCACCCACGCCAACTACCCCCACCACCGGGCCCGGCTGCTCGGCGCCCTGGGCCTGCCGGCGGACGCCTCGGCGGAGACGGTGGCCGCCCGGCTCGCCGGGCGCCCCGCGCTCGAGGTCGAGGAGGCGGTCTACGGCGCCGGCGGCCTCGCCGTGGCCCTGCGCACCCCCGAGGAGTGGCAGGCGCACGAGCAGGCCACCGAGGTGGCCGCACGGTCGCTCATCGAGCGCGAGCGGCCGACCGCGGCACCCGCGCGCGTGCTCGCACCGCTGGACCCGGCCGCCACTCCCCTGCTGCCCGCCGCCGGACTGCGGGTGCTGGACCTCACCCGGGTTCTCGCCGGCCCGGTCGCCACCCGCACCCTCGCCCTGCTGGGCGCGGACGTGCTCCGGCTGGACGCACCCGGGCTGCCCGAACTCCCGGACCAGCACGCCGACACGGGCTTCGGGAAACGGTCCGCCACGCTCGACCTGGGCACCGCCCCCGGCACCTTCGAGGAGCTGCTGGCCACGGCGGACGTCGTCGTGACCGGCTACCGGCCGGGCGCCCTAGACCGGTTCGGGCTCTCACCCCAGGCGCTGTTCGCGCGCCGGCCCGACCTGGTGGTGGCGCAGGTCTCGGCGTGGGGCGCGTACGGCCCCTGGGCCGGGCGGCGCGGCTTCGACAGCCTGGTGCAGGTCGCGACCGGCATCGCCGCGACCGAGGGCTCGGCCGGGGAGCCCGGCGCGCTACCGGCGCAGGCGCTGGACCACGGCACCGGCTATCTGCTGGCGGCGGCCGTCCTGCGGGCGCTGACCGAGCAGTCGTACGACGGGGGCGGCCGGCTGGTGCGGCTGGCGCTGGCCCGGACCGCGCACTGGCTGACGGGCGAAATCCGGCCGACTGCGGCCACGGGCGCGCCGTACGAGGGGCCGGAGGCCTGGCTGGCCGAGACCGACAGCCCGCTCGGCCGCCTGCGGCACGCCCTGCCGCCGGTGTCCTTCGCGGGCGGCCCCGCCGGCTGGGCGCGGCCTCCGGTGCCGTGGGGGTCGGACAGCGCCCGCTGGCGGTGAGCACGCGGACGGCCGGAAACGTACGTATGCGTGGAATGCCGCACCACCAGTTGTTTTCAGGGACTTGCCCGGTTCTGCGGGGGCTCGCGAAGATCACGGGGTGAGCTTGATACGACCGACGGCCGAGGTGAGCGACGACGGCGGCCCCGCCCGCCGGTCCGGCACCGGCCGGGCCGTCGCGCTCCTGGCTCTGGTGGCGCTGGGCTCCGTGATCCCGCTGCTCGGGCCGTCGGCGGCGCTGCACGGCACCGGGGAGGCCGCCGCTCCGGGCGTCGGCGGCATCGGGCTGCTGCGCGCGGTGCTGTTCGTCGCCGTGAGCGTGCCCCTGGGGGAGCTGTTCGTGCACCGGCTCGCCCGGCGTGTGCCGGGCCCGCCGCCTGAGCGGCCCCGCAGCTGGGCACGGTGGGCCGCCACCGCCGGTTTCGTCGCCGCGCTGGGGCTCGCCTCGGTGGTGTCCGCCGGCAATCTGATCCCGCACCGCCTCGGCCAGATCGACGTCGGCGGACTGTACGGCTCCCGCGACGGCAGACTGGCGCTGCTGGAGGTCGACGCCTTTCTGCCGGCGGCGCTGTGCGCGTTCCTCCGACGCCGCCCGGCGGCTCAGGTGTGGCCGCCGGCCGCGGTGGTCGTCGCCGAGGCCCTGCGCGCCCATCCCCCGACCGAACAGAGCCCGCTGGTCGGCTCGGGCCTGACGCTGGTGCACCTGATGTGCGCGGCCCTGTGGACCGGCGGTCTGCTGCACGTCCTGCGGATGGTCAGGCTGTGGCACCGCGACCCGGCCGGGGCCGTGCTGCTCGGCCGCTACGCGCGCGTGGCGGCCGCCCTGCTCGCGGCCACCACCGCGACGGGCGTGTGCAGTTCGCTGCGCCGCATGCCGTCGGCCACGATCCTGGACCAGCTGACGACGACGGCGTACGGCCGCACCCTGCTGGCCAAGGTGATCCTGGTCGCCGCCGTGGCGCTGCTCGCCCTGTGGGCGCGGATCCGGCTGCGCCGTGCCGCCGACCCGCTGACCGCGACCGTGCCCGCGCGGGCCGAGGTGGTCGCCCTGGGCGCGGTCCTCACGGTCTCGGGCCTGCTCACGGCACTGCCGCTGCCGATCCGCTGGACCTAGGGCCTGTCCGGCACGCCGTCTACCGGTCGTTGGTGACCAGGACCTTCAGGGCGGTGCGCTCATCCATGGCCTTGTAGCCCTCGGGCACGCTCTCGATGCCGACGGTCATGTCGAACACCGGCGAGGGGTCGATCGTGCCGTCGAGGACGTCGGGGAGCAGGTCGGGGATGTAGGCGCGGACCGGGGCGACGCCGCCGCGCAGGGCGATGTTCCGGTCGAACATGACGCCGAGGTCGAGGCCGGTGCCGCTGCCGTGGGGCACGCCCACGAAGCCGATGGCGCCGCCGTCCCGGGTGATGTTGACTGCCGTACGCATTGACTGTTCGGTACCGACGGCCTCGACAACGGCGTGCGCGCCCTGCCCGCGGGTCAGCTCGCGGACGGCCTCGACGGCCGCGTCCCCGCGCTCGGCGACGACGTCCGTGGCGCCGAAGCGGCGCGCGATGTCGGTACGGACCTCGTGCCGGCCGAGCGCGATGATCCGCTCGGCGCCGAGCCGCTTGGCGGCCAGGACGGCGCACAGGCCGACCGCGCCGTCACCGACCACGGCGACCGTGGCGCCGGGGCGGGCGCCCGCGCCGAGGGCCGCGTGGTGGCCGGTGCCAAGGACGTCGGAGAGCGTCAGCAGGGCGGACAGCAGGTGGTCGTCGGAGGCCGCGTCCTTGGGCAGCTGGACGAGGGTGCCGTCGGCGAACGGCACGCGCACGGCCTCGCCCTGGCCGCCGTCGTAGCCGACGGAGCCCCAGAAGCCGCCGTGCTCGCAGGACGTCGTCAGGCCCTCGCGGCAGTAGTCGCAGACGCCGTCGGACCACATGAACGGCGCGACCACCAGGTCACCGCGCCTGACCGTGCCCACCTCGGAGCCGGTCTCCTCGACCACGCCGAGGAACTCGTGCCCGATGCGCTGGCCCGGCTGCCGGGCCGCCTCGCCGCGGTAGGCCCACAGGTCGCTGCCGCAGATGCAGGCGCGCAGCACCCGTACCACGGCGTCGGTGGGCAGCTGCACCACGGGCTCGGGTACGTCCTCCACGCGCATGTCGTACGGGGCGTGGATGGTGGTGGCGCGCATGGCGAGGGTCCTTCTCGTGCGGGATGGTGAGATGCGCTCAGGGGGTGGTCGAGCGCACCTCACCGTACGCCGCCGCCGGCCGTCCCCGCGCGCCGAGGGTGCCCCGCGGCCACGTGTCAGACGCCCGCCGCGCCCAGCAGCCTGCCCGCCGCGTAGGTGACCGCCATCGCCAGCGCCCCGCCCACCATGTTGCGCAGCACCGCCCGTTTCGGGTCCGCCGCGCCGAGCCGGGCGCTGGTCCAGCCGGTGAGGACGAGCGCGGCCAGGACGGAGACGACGGTGACGGGGAGCCGCCGGTCCGCCGGGGGCAGGACGATGGCCAGCAGCGGCAGCAGCGCGCCCACCGTGAAGGCCAGGAAACTCGCCCAGGCCGCGTGCCAGGGGTTGGTCAGCTCCTCCGGGTCGATACCGAGCTCCACGCGCGCGTGAGCCTTGAGCGGGTCGCGCGCGGTGAGCTGTTCGGCGGCCTCCCGGGCCACCTCGCGGGACAGGCCGCGCTCCTCCAGCAGGGTCGTCAGCTCCCGCAGCTCTGCCTCGGGCTGCTCCCGCAGTTCCCGCTTCTCCACGGCCAGCGCGGCCATCTCGGAGTCGCGCTGGGTGGAGACGGAGACGTACTCGCCGGCCGCCATGGACATCGACCCGGCGAGCAGTCCGGCCAGTCCGGCGGTGAGCAGGGTGGACCGGCTCTGGGTCGCACCGGCCACGCCGACGACGATTCCCGCGGTGGAGACGATGCCGTCGTTCGCGCCCAGCACGGCGGCCCGCAGCCAGTTCAGCCGCGAGCCGAGCGCGCCCCCGTGGGCCTCTTCGTGGGTGGGTTCCGTCACAGCAGGGAGGATCGCACCCCGGGGTTCACTCGCGCCGCACCGACGCTCCCCGGCGCCCGCGGTCACCGGACGGACCGCCCGCCGTCACCACACGCGAAGTGACGCGCCCTGGGCGAACACCGGGCTGGTCGCGTCCGTCGGGGGTTCCGGCAGGGGCTCGGCGACCTCGGACACCGTGGGGCCCACCTTGGCCGCTATGGGGTCGAGGAGGGCGAGGTCGAAGCCGTAGACACGGGCCGCGTTGCCGCCGAGCATGGCCGCGAGCTCCTCGCGCGGCACGCCCGCGTAGGCGAACCGCAGGGCCTCGCGGGTGTAGGGATGGGTGCCCTCGTCGTGCGGGTAGTCGCTGCCCCACATGATCTTGTCGACACCGATGCGGTCCCGCAGCGGCACCTCGTGCGGGCGCATGAAGCTGGCGCCGACGAAGCAGTTGTCCCGCCACACCTGCGAGGGCGCGGCGCCCATGCCCGCGGCCAGACCGGTGCCGAACCTGGCCTCGGCGGTGCCGGCCTGCGAGGCCGCGGCGACCAGGCGGCCGTGGTAGTAGTCCAGCATGCCGAGCACCCCGGGGATCCAGCCGGAGCCCTGTTCGGTGAGGACCAGTTTCAGCTCGGGGTGACGGCGGAAGGCGCCGCCGAACACCAGGTGCCACAGGGCGCGGTGGGAGAACCAGGTCGTCTCCACCATGAACACCGCGCGGGCGGCCGGTTCCTCGCCGAGGGGCGGGGAGGCGGAGCCGGCGTGGTGGTTGACGGGGACGCCGAGTTCCGCGCACGTGGCCCAGATCGGGTCGTACGTCCGCGAGTACAGCTCGGGCAGCCCGGAGCCGGGCGGGGTGCCGGGCAGCATCAGGCCGCCCTTCAGGCCCGCCGAGGCGGCCCGCCGGATCTCCTTGACGGCTTCCTCGGCGTCCCCGAGCAGGATCTGGAAGACGCCCGCCCGGCGGCCCGGCGCGGCCGCGCAGAAGTCCGCGAGCCAGCGGTTGTGGGCGCGCAGTCCGGCCCAGCGGCGGGCGAAGTCCTCGGGGTCGGTCGGCTGGGCCATGAGCGAGCCGGACGGAAAGAACGGCGGGATGGTGTTCGGGAAGATCACCTCGGCGACGATCCCGTCGGCCTCCAGCTCCGCGAGGCGCCGTGCGGAGTTCCAGTTGCGGTCGGCGGAGTCGGCGAGCAGGTCGGCGTGGGGGTTGACGTAGGTGGCCGCCCAGGCGTCGAAGTCGTCGTGGTGGCGCTTCTCCAGGTACGGCTTGTAGTCCAGCAGGTCGGCGCCCGCGTGGCAGTCGGCGGAGATCACCGTGTAGCGGTCGTCGTTCATCGGGCCACCTCCGGCGCCGGGAAGCCGGGGGCGGTCCCCAGCACCGGGAAGTCCTCGCCCGTCAGCCAGTGCCGGCCCGTCTCGCGCGAGCGCGCCCAGGACGCCTCGACGGCCGCCTGGTCGTCCGGCTGGCCGAGGTCGGCCGGGGCCGGGCCGATGCGGCGGGCCAGCGGCACGAGCTTGTCCACGTCGAAGCCGAAGACCTCGGCGGCGGCGAGGCCCAGCATGCGGCGGGTCTCGGCGACGGGGATGTCGTGGAAGGTACGGCGCAGCCACGCACGCGTGTCGGGCCAGGTGCCCTCGGGGTGCGGGAAGTCGCTGCCCCAGAGGATGTTGTCGACGCCGATCTCGTACCGCTGGGCCAGCTCGCGCCGCTTGGTGTTGGTGGCGCAGACGAAGACCTGCCGGTCCAGGTACTCGTGCGGCGGGCGTTTCAGCTCCTCGAACGGGGAGAGCTTCTTGCCGCCGTGCGCGCCGAGGTAGAGGCGGTCCATGAACCACAGCAGGTTCGGCAGCCACCAGCAGCCGGACTCGGCGACACCGAAGCGCAGCCCGGGGTGGCGTTCGAAGACGCCGGACCAGAGCAGGAACCACAGCGGCCGGGCCGGCCACCAGGTCACCTCGCTCACAAAGATGCCGAGGTGGTCGCCGTACTCCTCGCGCGGGGCGGTGCCGGAGTGGGTGAGCACCGGCATGCCGCACTCGGCGGCGGCCGCCCACACGGGGTCGTAACGGCGGTCGTGGTACGGCTCCCTGCCCGCCCACATCGCCGGGATCATCAGGGCGCCGAGGCCGGACTCCCGGGCCCGGTGGATCTCGGCGACGGCCTCGGGCACCTCGCCGGTGATCGGCAACAGGGCCACTCCGCAGTGCCGTTCGGGGTGTTCGGAGACGAAGTCGGCGAGCCAGCGGTTGTGCGCCCGCGCGCCCGCCATGCCCAGTTCCGGGTCCTGGTCGCCGGAGAGGCCGAGGCCCACGCCGAAGGGGGCGGCGGTGCGGCTGTCGACGGCGTCGGCGTCCGGGAAGACCACCTCGGCGGCCACGCCGTCCCCGTCCAGCTCCTTCACGCGCTGTGCGGTGTCCCAGCCGCCGCGCAGGCCTTCCTCGTTGTCGCGGAACCACCGGTCGGCGAAGGCCTCGTTGCGGATGCCGAGCCGGGTCATCTCCTCGCGGCGCCGGTCCCGGCCCGCGAGGAACTCGTCGAAGTCCCGGTGGAAACGGGACTCCAGATAGGGCCGGTACTCCTCGGTGGGCAGCCCGGCATGGCAGTCGGAGGAGATGATCAGATACGGGTCCTGGCCGGACACGACGTCGGTCACGGCAGCCTCCCGGTCAGTCGAGGACGAAGCTTTCGAGGTAGGAGGGGTTCGCCCGGTCCAGCATCGAACGGGCCCGGGCGCGGATCTGGGCGTCGCTGTGCTCGCTCGCGGGCAGCAGCCAGAAGCGGTCGGCGCGGATGCCGTCCACGACCAGCTCGGCCACCTCCTCCACGGGCGTGAAGCGGACCTCCTGGCCGGCCGCGCGCATCGCCGCCTCCCACTGGCCGAGGCTGCGGTACGGGGTCCGGCGCGGGCGCTGCTTGGCATAGCGGGCGGGGCGGTTGCGGTGCGACTCCCACAGGCCGGTGCGCAGCATGTGCGGGCCCGGGAAGAGCACCGAGGCGCCCACACGCGCGTGCTCGGCCTTCAGATGGGCGTAGAGGGACTCGGTCAGGGTGACGACGGCCGCCTTGGTGACCGCGTAGACGGAGGCGGTCGGCAGCGGCGCGATACCGCCGTCACCGGAGGATGTATTGACCACATGACCGGGTTGACCCGACTTGATCATCCTGGGCACGAACGCCTGGACACCATGGAAGACACCCCACACATTGACGGCGAAGGCCCACCGCCAGTCGTTCGGGTCGTGCTCCCACATCCGGCCCTCGGCACCCGAGCCGACGCCCGCGTTGTTGCACAGGACGTGCACGGCGCCGTAGGTGTCGTACGCCGCCTCGGCCAGCTCCATGACCTGGGCGCGTTCGCCGACGTCGACCACGCGCGCGTGCACATCGGCGCCCTCGGTCCGCAGGTCCGCCGCGGCCTTGTCCAGGGCGGCCTCCTCCACGTCGGCGAGGACCACCTTCAGGCCCTCGGCGGCGAACCGCCGGGCCATCGCCAGCCCGATCCCGCTCGCCGCGCCGGTGACGACGGCGACCTGTCCGGCTTGGAGATCCATGCGGCTCAGCTCCCCTCGGGCGGCGCGTCGTGGAGTTGGAGCGGATCGTCGTAGCGCTGGTGGACGTACGGCAACAGGGCCTGGGCATCGACCCGTTCGACGACCCGGCCGCTCTGGTCGCTGGTCTTCTCGCCGACGGTGATCTCGCGCAGGTGCAGCACCGGGAGGTCGGCCACGGGGTCGTACGCCGACTCGCGCAGGACGACCTCCCCGGTGACCCGTTCCAGCCGGCGCACCTTCTCGTGGCGCATGCAGTGCACCAGCACCGGGTCGGTGTCGAAGCCGGAACCGTCCACGGCGGGAAGGAACTTGAAGTAGAAGTCGGTCTTGCGGCTCGGCTCCGGCAGCGGCAGCTCGCCGCCCACCGTGCCACGGACCTCGACGAACGCGATGCCGTGCCGGCTCATCGACGCGCGCACGCCGGGGCCGTCGCGCTCGACCGTCACCTCGCCGAGCTTCTTGGGCTCGCCGAAGACCTCGCGCCCGCCGGTGAGGGCGCGCTCGTGGGTCATCGGCATGACCAGCGGGTACCAGCCCTCGACCGTGCCGTGCGTGGCGGCGACCGCGACCGAGCCCGCCCCGAGGGGGTATCCGGGCAGGTCGACCCTGCTGATGTTCACCCGGACGAGCGGGCTGCCGGTGGGTTTCAGGGGTGGCGGCAGCACCGCGGCGACCGCGTCCGGGTCGGTCTCCCAGACGGCCACCACTCCGGTGGACCAGATGTCGGGAAGCCGCGCGCTCGCGGTGCGGGTCGCGGCGATCTCCCGCTCGGTCCGTGCGCCGTACCGTACGCGTGCCATACGTCGTACCGCCCTTCTTCCGGCGATCCGGTTCCTGACGGACCGTCATCTGTAACACAGTTACAGCAGACCTCGTCCGGGGTAAAGACGTGTGTACGGACGGGAGTTGGGGGGATCATGGCGAGCGGCACGAGAAGTGCGCTGACCCGGGAGGCGGTACTGGACGCCGCCGCCGCCCTGGTGAAGCGGCACGGGCCGGACGCGCTCACGATGCGGGGGCTCGCGGCCGCGCTGGGCACCGCCGTGACCTCGATCTACTGGCATGTCGGCGGCCGTGAGGCGCTGCTCGACGCCCTCGTGGAGCGGACCATGGCCGAACTCGGCGAGATCCGCCCGTCCGGCCGCACGCCCGAACAGCGCGTGGTCGGCGTCGCCCGCGCCCTGCGCCGGCAACTGCGCGAGCATCCGCATCTGGTGGCGCTGGTGCACGAGCGGGGGCTGACCGACCGGATGTTCCTGCCCGCCCAGCGGGTCCTGGTGCGCGAGGCGCACGCCGCCGGGTTGCGCGGCGCGCGGGCCGCCGACTTCGTCCGGGCCGTGCAGTTCCAGGTCGTCGGGCATGTGCTGGTGGAGCGCAACCGCGAGCGGGCTCCGGTGCAGCGCCCCGGCGAGCAGGAGCTGTGGAGCGCCGAGACCGCCGGGGACGACCCCGCGCTGGCGCGTGCGCTGGCCCGACCGGTGGACACCGAGCGGCTGTTCGTGCGGGGAGTGCGGGCACTGGTGCGGTCGCTGCTGGCCGAGAAGCCCTTGCCCACACACCCACCGGACTCGGTCGACTGAGAGGCACGGGAGAGGCGAGCGGGAGAGGCGAGCGGGAGAGGCGAGCGGGAGAGGCGAGCGGGAGAGGAAAGCAGACAGGAGCGCGGGAAAGGCACGCACGTGTGTGCGGTGCCCGAGTGCCGGGGCGAAGCCTGATGGCCGGGGGCGGCACCTGAAGGTCGGGGCTGTCAGTCGTGGCCCGTATCCTCAATGACCATGCTCGAAGACCGTGCGACCGCAGTGTCCTCCCCCACCCAGTGGCCGGCCGCGTATCCGAAGGGATACGCGGTCGTTGACGTGGAGACCACCGGGCTGGCCCGGGACGACCGGATCATCTCGGCGGCCGTCTACCGGCTGGGCGAGCGCGGCGAGGTCGAGGACCACTGGTACACGCTGGTCAACCCGGAGCGCGATCCGGGCCCCGTGTGGATACACGGTCTGACGAGCGAGGTGCTCGAAGGCGCGCCGCTCTTCGCGGACATCGCCGAGGAGTTCGCCGCCCGGCTGGACGGCCGGGTGCTGGTCGCGCACAACGCCGTCTTCGACTGGCAGATGATCGCGCGCGAGTACGCGCGCGCGAAGCGCGAGGCGCCGGTGCGTCAGCGGCTGTGCACCATCGCGCTGTCCAAGGAGCTGGGGCTGCCGCTGCCCAACTTCAAGCTGGAGTCGCTGGCGGCACACTACGGGGTCGTGCAGCAGCGGGCGCACCACGCGCTGGACGACGCGCGCGTGCTGGCGGAGGCGTTCCGGCCGAGCCTGCGGGCCGCGGCGGCGGGCGGCGTACGGCTGCCGCTGCTGGAGTGCCGGCCGCTGACCGAGTGGTCGGACCGACCGGTGCCCCGGCAGTCGTCCGGCGGATACGGGGGCTACGGCGGCAATCGGGCCACCAGTTGGCGCCCCACCCGCAAAAGGCCCGCATGCCCCTATCCCAACCCGGGTCGCTACGAAGACGGCAAACACCTCAAACAGGGCATGCGCGTGGCCTTCTCCGGGGACACCTCCGTCGACCGCGAGCTGCTGGAGGACCGGGCCACCGAGGCCGGCCTGCATGTGGCGTCCAGCATCTCCCGGCTGACCAGCCTGCTGGTGACCAACGACCCCGACTCGGGGACGTCCAAGGTGGTCAAGGCGCGGCAGTTCGGGACACCGATCGTCGACGAGGCCGCGTTCGGGCAGCTGCTGCGCGATGTCGAGCCCGCCGACGAGTGATCGTACGAAGATGATTGATCGTACGAAAGGGTGATCGGCACACGACTCACCTGGAACGCGCTCGCGTCGGCCGGGGGCACGGCTCACTCTGTGGCGCATGGCGAAATGCGAAGTTTGCGGCAATGACTACGGAATGACCTTCGAGGTCCACGCGCAGGGCGCAGTTCACGTGTTCGACTGCTTCTCCTGTGCGATCCACGGCATGGCACCGATCTGCGAGCACTGCAAGGTGCAGATCATCGGCCAGGGCGTGGAGGCCGACGGCAAGTTCTTCTGCGGCGCCCACTGTGCCCGGGCCGAGGGGAAGGTGGGGATCGTCGACCACGTCTGACCCGGTACCCGCCTGAATGCACCCCACGGCTCGGAGGTACCGTCGTGGGGTGCACCGCTACCGCTTCCTGTTGTCCCGCCAGTGGGTGATCCTCACGCTCGTCGCGATCGCGCTGATCCCGACGATGATCAGGCTGGGTTTCTGGCAGCAGCACCGGTACGAGGAGCGCACCGCGCGCAACGACCTGGTCTCCTCGGCGCTGCACGCCAAGCCGGTCCCGGTCGAGCAGCTGACCTCCCCGGGCCACACCGTGACCCGCACCGAGAAGTACCGCACGGTCACCGCGACCGGCACCTTCGACACCGCCAGGGAGGTCGTGGTCCGGCGCCGGACCAACTCCGACGGCGAGGTCGGCTTCCACGTGCTCACCCCGTTCGTCCTCGCGGACGGCAAGGTGCTGCTCGTCAACCGCGGCTGGATCCCCGCAGACGGAGCGCAGACCGCCTTCCCGAAGATCCCCGCCCCGCCCTCCGGCCGGACCACCGTCACCGCGCGGCTGATGGCCGACGAGACGACCGCGGCGAGCGGCATCAAGAACGTCAGGGACCTCCCCGACCGGCAGATCATGCTGATCAACAGCGCGGAGGAGGCACACCGGCTCGGCGCGCAGGTGCTCGGCGGCTACGTCGAGCAGACGGCACCCACGCCCAAGGACGGCTCCCCGGAGCAGATCTCCGACCCCGGCAGCGAGGACGCCCCGCTGAACTACGCGTACATGATCCAGTGGTGGCTGTTCGCCGCGGGCGTCCCGGTCGGCTGGTGGTTCCTGGTCCGGCGCGAGATCCGCGACCGGGAGCAGGCCGCGGCGGAGGCGAAGCCGGAGGAGACGGCACCGGCCGCCGTATAGCCGCGCGGACGAGCCCGTCACTCCCCCGGCGCACCACCTGATTGGCCCCCTGGTCCGCCGGGAAACCGGATCCCGTGAACGCGCGCATCGAGGACTACGCCCTCATCGGCGACGAACAGACCGCGGCGCTGGTAAGCAGGACCGGCTCGATCGACTGGCTGTGCCTGCCCCGCTTCGACTCCGGCGCCTGTTTCGCCCGCTTGCTGGGCAACGAGGACCACGGCTACTGGCGGATCGCCCCCGAGGGAGCGGACACCTGCACGCGCCGCGCCTACCGCCCCGACACCCTCGTCCTCGACACCGAGTGGGAGACCCGCGACGGCACGGTCCGCGTCACCGACCTGATGCCGCAGCGCGACCGCGCCCCCGACGTCGTACGCATCGTCGAAGGCGTCAGGGGCCGGGTCGGCATGCGCAGCACCCTGCGCCTGCGCTTCGACTACGGCTCGATCATGCCGTGGGTGCGCCGCTCGGACGGGCACCGGGTGGCCGTCGCGGGGCCGGACTCGGTCTGGCTGCGTGCCGAACCCGCCGTACGCACCTGGGGCGAGGACTTCGGCACCCACTCGGAGTTCACCGTCCGCAAGGGCGACCAGGTCGCGTTCGTGCTCACCTGGCACCCCTCGCACGAGAGCCGCCCGCCGCTCATCGACCCCCACAAGGCGCTGAGCAGCAGCGTCCGGGGCTGGCGGCGATGGGCGTCCCGCTGTCGCTACGACGGGCCGTACCGGGACGCCGTCGTACGGTCCCTGATCACCCTCAAGGCGCTCACCTACGCCCCGACGGGCGGGATCGTCGCCGCGGCCACCACCTCGCTGCCCGAGGAGCCGGGAGGCGTACGCAACTGGGACTACCGCTTCTGCTGGCTGCGCGACTCCACCTTCACCCTCGGCGCCCTGTTGGCCGCCGGCTACCACAAGGAGGCCGAGGCCTGGCGCGACTGGCTGCTGCGCGCGGTCGCGGGCGACCCGGCGGACCTGCAGATCATGTACGGCCTGGCGGGCGAGCGACGGCTGCCGGAGTTCGAGCTGCCCTGGCTGCCCGGCTTCGCCGACTCCTCCCCCGTACGGGTCGGCAACGGCGCCGTCGAGCAGCTCCAGCTGGACGTGTACGGCGAGGTCATGGACTCGCTGTCGCTGGCCCGCCGCGCGGGCCTGCCCACCAAGCCGCACATGTGGGCCATTCAACGCTCCCTGATGGACTTCCTGGCGGCGGAATGGCGGCAGCCCGACGAGGGCCTGTGGGAGGTGCGCGGCGGCCGGCGCCAGTTCGTGCACTCGAAGGTGATGGTCTGGGTGGCCGCGGACCGCGCCGTACGGACGCTGGAGAAGCACCCGGATCTGGCCGGCGATCTGGAGGGCTGGCGGGCCATGCGCGACGAGGTGCACCGGGAGGTGTGCGAGAAGGGGTACGACCCCCGGCGCAACACCTTCACCCAGTACTACGGTTCGCGCGAGCTGGACGCCGCCCTGCTGCTGATCCCCCGCGTCGGCTTCCTGCCGCCGGACGATCCGCGCGTGATCGGCACGGTCGACGCGATCCGCGCGGACCTGGACCACGGCGGCTTGCTGCGCCGTTACGACATCGACGCCGTCGGCGTGGACGGCATGCCGGGCGGCGAGGGAGCCTTCCTGGCCTGCTCGTTCTGGCTCGCACAGGCCCTGCATGTGACCGGCCGCGGCGACGAGGCCCGGGAGCTGTTCGAACGGCTGGTGCGCCTCACCAACGACGTGGGGCTGCTGGCGGAGGAGTACGAGCCGGACCTGGGCTGCCAGGTGGGCAACTTCCCGCAGGCCTTCAGCCACATCGCCCTCGTCAACACCGCCCTCATCCTGTTCGGGGACGACCAGGCAGGATAGGGGCCATGGATCTTGGACTGAAGGACCGGGTGTACGTCGTCACCGGGGCGACCCGCGGGCTGGGCAACGCCGCCGCGCGGGAACTCGTCGCCGACGGGGCGAAGGTCGTGATCAGCGGCCGGGACGAGAAGCGGGTGGCCGACGCCGCCGCCGAACTGGGCCCGAACACGGTGGGCGTGAGCGTGGACAACGCCGACGCCGAGGCTCCGGAGCGGCTGATCGCGGCCGCACGTGCGCATTTCGGCGCCTTCCACGGCGTGCTGGTGAGCGTGGGCGGACCGGCGCCGGGGTTCGTCGCGGACAACACCGACGAGCAGTGGCGGAACGCGTTCGAGTCGGTGTTCCTCGGTGCGGTACGGCTCGCTCGTGCGGCGGCTGCCGAGCTGGAGGAGGGGGGCGTCATCGGGTTCGTGCTGTCCGGGTCGGTGCACGAGCCGATTCCGGGGCTGACCATCTCCAACGGGCTGCGGCCCGGGCTCGCCGGGTTCGCCAAGTCCCTCGCGGACGAGCTGGGGCCGCGGGGGATCCGGGTGCTGGGGCTGCTGCCGGCGCGCATCGACACGGATCGCGTGCGCGAGCTGGACGGGTTGTCGGCTGATCCTGAGGCCACTCGGGCTGCGAACGAGGCCCGGATTCCGTTGCGGAGGTACGGGGCGCCGGAGGAGTTCGGGAAGGTTGCCGCGTTCCTGCTGTCTCCGGCGGCTTCCTACTTGAGTGGGGTCATGTTGCCGGTGGACGGGGGGATGCGGCACGGGTTCTGAGGGGCGTCTTCAAAGGGGTGGCCCGTTGGCTGTCAAGTCACCCTCTCCGCGCGGTGCTTGACCGCCCTCAGTCGTACTTCCGCCGGAAGAGACGTCAGTCTCGTCGACTCGCGCGCGTGGGTCAGTGCCTGAGCCGTGAAGGTGTTCAGGGCCGTCGCCGGGTCCACGCCGGGCTCCAGCTGGAGCCAGACCCGCGCCGTGGGTGCCGTGCGGCGGCCCCGTAGCTCGATTTCGGTGTGGGCCACGCCCTGCTGTTGTACGGCGTCCTGGGCCAGGGCGGACTCCAGTGCTCTGCCGCGCAGGAGGGCGGACTCGCCGTCGGCGGTGTCGATCAGGATCTCGGTCAGCCGACGGCGGCGCAGAGCCGTGGTGAGCCACCACAGGGTGAGCAGGACGACGACGGCCAGGCCGGCGAGGACCGTGGCCCACCACCAGCCGGTGCCCCGCCAGTGGGTGCGTTCGGCCTTGGTCAGCAGGACGTCGTGCGGACCGCTGTGGATCCACCAGGACGGCGGCGGCGCGCCCAGGCCGACGGCCAGCACCGAGCCGCCGAGCACGAGCAGGAGCAGGCCGACGAGCGCCAGCACAAC
The DNA here is from genome assembly GCF_053596375.1 of Streptomyces sp. NPDC001709. Taxonomy (NCBI): domain Bacteria; kingdom Bacillati; phylum Actinomycetota; class Actinomycetes; order Kitasatosporales; family Streptomycetaceae; genus Streptomyces; species Streptomyces sp. NPDC001709. The sequence continues at coordinate 49,560 of NZ_JBSFGB010000017.1, forward strand.
ACGGTGGAGGGCACCCCTGCGCATCGCCGTCACCCCTTCCGTCCGGGCCGGGTCACATGGACGGACAGCGTGGGCGGCCGGGTCAGGCCGAGGCCCCGGATCGCGGCCGTGAGCACGGTGAGCAGGTCGGTGCGTACGTCGTCCAGGTCACGGAAGTGCGAGACGACACGGACGTCGGCCCTCCTGCGCCGCATCCGCACCCGCACCGACCGGACCCCGGTGACGTCCAGGGCCCGGTCGCGCAGCAGGAGTGCCGCCGCGTCGCGCCGGAGTGCGGCGCGGACGTCGGGGTGCGGGCGCCGCATGGGCAGCAGACCGCGCAGTCCGGGCGTGACCGCGAGGGCGATCAGCCACAGGCCGAGCACGACGGCGACGGCCGCGCCGGTCAGCACCCAGCGGTCGTCCAGGGGGCGTTCGGCCAGTTGCCGGGCCAGGGCGCGGCGCCAGTGCATCGCGGGGCGATGGGCACGTACGGCGGCGGTGTCGTACAGCAGAAGGCCGGCGCCCGCCAGCAGCAGCGCCGCGACCACGGCGGCCGGTACGCGGCGCGCCGACCAGAAGCGGCCACTGCCTTCGGCGGGGCCGGGCGGGGTGGTGCCGGGGTCCTTGTCGAGGGTCGGGGTGGTCGTCCGCGGCTCGCTCATCACGCCCTCCCGTGCGGTGCCGGGTGCAGCCGTTCGACCTGGACGGCGACGTCGGGCACCTCCATGTCCACCAACGCGCTTACCCGCTCGGCGACCTGGCGACGCACGGCGGCGCAGTGGGCGGCGATGTCGCAGGGGTAGGCGAGTTCGAGGTGGACCCGGACACGGGCTGCCTCATGGTGTACGACCACCGTGGCGTGCGGGGCCGCCGCGTCGGCGGGCAACGGCGGCAGCGCCTCGCGGGCGGCCTGTGCGGCGATCTTCGCCACGACCCGGTCGGCGATCCGGGTGGCGCCGCGCTCGCCGGGCGGCACGGGGGCCGACGCCGGGCGCACCGCGTCGGTCTCGGCGGTCACCGCCGGTCACCGCCGCCGGTCGCGCCGGTCGTCGCGGGTGCGGAAGAAGTCGCCCAGATCCAGGTCGCCCTCGGCGAACCGGCCGACGACGAACCCGATCGCACCCAGCGCCGCCACCAGCAGGAAGGCACCGAAGCCGCCGAAGTACCCGGCGAAACCCAGCGCCATTCCGGCGATCATGCCGACCACGGCCATGCTCATGCAGCACTCCTCAGCTCGTCGGGCGTGCGGTGCCGGGGCGCCGCCCCGTCACTGGATCCGGGGCGGCTCGGGCTCCTCGTCCTCTTCGTCGGGCAGCTTGACGTCGCTCACCGCGATGTTGACCTCGACCACCTCGAGCCCGGTCATGCGTTCCACGGCGGCGATCACGTTCTCCCGCACGGCGCGGGCGACATCGGCGATCGAGACGCCGTAGTCCACGACGATCTCCAGGTCGAGTGCGGTCTGCACCTCGCCGACCTCCGCCTTCACGCCCCGCGTCACCGACTTGGAGCCGCCCGGCACCCGGTCCCGTACGGCGCCGAAGGTGCGGGCCAGGCCGCTGCCCATGGCATGGACGCCGACCACGTCCCGGGCCGCGAGACCCGCGATCTTCTCCACGACACCGTCGGCGATGGTGGTCCGTCCGCGGGCCGCCGGGTCGCCGCCGCCCCGCCGGGTGGTCTTGCGGGTCGGCGCCTGCGGCTCGAAGTCGCCCTCGGGGGTCGTCGTCATGTCGGTCATCGCCGTACGTCCCTTTCGGTCGTCGTCCGCTGCGATCGTCCTGCGCCCACGGTATGCAGGGTTCCCCGACAGCGCGCCGGTGATACGGCAGGCTGGAGGAATGACGGCGGACCGGTGGACCCAGGTCGTGCGGCACCAGGTGGGGCTGGGCAGGCTGCTGCCGCTCGGCGGGCCACGCGACGGCGTGTGGATCGCGGAGGGCGCGGCCCGGGCGGTACTGGAGCGTGCGGCGGCGGACGGGGTACCGGGGGTGCGGCTGGACACGCTGCGGCTGACGCTCGCCGATCCGGATGCGGTGCACGAGCCCGTCGTACCGGCTCCGCCGAGCGCGCTGCCGCCGGGCGAGTTGCGGCTGATCGCGGACTTCGCGGCGACGGGCGCCGAGCCGCTGCCGGCGGTGGCGTCCTGGCTGCGGCTGACACTGGCGACGGCCGCTGCGCAGCGGCTCGGGCTCGTGGTGACGGAGGTGGATCTGCGGGTGACCGACCTGCTGGAGCCGGAGGAGCCGGCCCCGCAGGTGCGGGCACCGCGACCGCTGCCCGCACGGGAGCCGACGGACCCGGACGAGGCGAGAGCGGCCGAGGCCGCGCTGTCCGTCCCCGGTGTGACCGCTCTGACGGGTTCGCTCGGCGGCCTCGGCCGGGCGGTACACGTGCGGGAGCGCACGGCCGGCACGGCGCTACCGCGGCGGCACGTGCGCGTGGAGCTGGCGACCGGCGGGGACCACCGGGCCGTCGATGTGGCCCGGCGGGTCCGCACGGCCGTGAGGGATGCGCTGGAGGACAGGCCGACGGTGGCGGTGCTGGTGACAGCAGTGGACTGACCAGGCCGCCGCTGTGGGCAGTCGTTCCGCAGGGCGCCTTACCGGCGGTTCATTCGCCGAGCCCGGCCAGATCCCGCAATCGCCGGGCCTGCGCAGCCCGCTCCGCAGCGCGCTGCGCCTCGTAGTCCCGGTCCTGCGCCCCGCGCAACAACGCCTTGGTCTCGATCACGGCGTCCCGCGGCGCGGCCAACAGCGCCGCGGCCAAGTCCCGTACGGCGTCGTCCAGTTGATCGCCGGGCACGGCAACGTTGGCCAGCCCGCACGCCACCGACTCCGCCGCGCCGACGAACCGCCCGGTGGCGCAGATCTCCAGCGCGCGGGCATACCCGACGAGACCGACCAGCGGGTGCGTGCCGGTCAGGTCGGGGACGAGGCCGAGGCTGGTCTCGCGCATGGCGAACTGCACGTCGTCCGCGACGACCCGCAGATCGCACGCGAGCGCGAGCTGGAAGCCGGCCCCGATGGAGTGCCCTTGGACGGCGGCGATGGACACGATGTCGCTGCGCCGCCACCAGGTGAACGCCTCCTGGAACTCGGCGATGCTCGCATCGAGCCCGGCGTCGTCACGGCGCGCGAGTTCGATGAAGGTCGGCTCGCCCGGGATCCCCTCCGGGGTGAACATCTGACGGTCCAGCCCGGCGGAGAAGGACCTGCCCTCGCCGCGCAGCACGACGACACGGACGGAGCCCGGCAGCAGCCGCCCGGCCTCGGTGAGCGCCCGCCACAGGGCGGGGCTCTGCGCGTTGCGCTTGGCCGGGTTGGTCAGCGTCACCGTGGCGAGCGCGTCGTCGACGGTGAGCCGTACGCCGTCCTTGTCGAGTACAGGAGCGAGGTCCTGGTCGGGCGAAGCCATGGGGCGCCTCCGATGGGTGCAGTCATCACGCATTGCCGTACGGCATGCTAAGTGACTGCACAGTAACCACCCGGCCGATCCGCGGGTCCCCCGGGCCCCTCAAGGGCCTAGGGGGAGGCCGACCGGGTGGCCACCATCGAAGCCGATGGGCCGCCCGGAGTCAGGACGATGCGGCCTTCTTGCCCCGGGTCGCTCCGCCACGCCCACGGAGCGTGACACCCGACTCGCTGAGCATCCGGTGCACGAAGCCATACGAGCGGCCGGTCTCCTCGGCCAGCGCCCGGATGCTCGCACCGGAGTCGTACTTCTTCTTCAGGTCTGCCGCGAGCTTGTCGCGCGCGGCGCCGGTCACCCGGCTGCCCTTCTTCAGAGTCTCGGCCACCCGTGCCTCCTCATGGGAAGTGCGCTCTGGTCTCCTCATGATCACCCCTCTTGGGCCTGATGGCCACCCATTCGGCAAGGTCCGTGAGACATCGTTGTGACGACAGGAGTGGATCCCCACAAGCGGAACAAGGGGTTCCATGGGGTGGTGTCGCCGGGGCCGAACGGGTGGATTCGCGAAGTGCCAGGTCAGGGACGCACAGCGGCCGATCCCTTGGCGCGCAAGGGATCGGCCGGAAAATCCGTGTACGACACACCTCGATACGAGGAGATCTCACACAGATGATGGATCACGGATGAGCCGAATGATCCATACGCAGTGGATCAGTCCTCTTCCGGTCACGCCAGGGCGACGAGATCCGCGTAGTCGGAGCCCCACAGGTCCTCGACGCCGTCCGGGAGCAGGATGATCCGCTCCGGCTGGAGCGCCTCGACCGCGCCCTCGTCGTGGGTGACGAGGACGACCGCGCCCTTGTACGTGCGCAGGGCGCCGAGGATCTCCTCGCGGCTGGCGGGGTCGAGGTTGTTGGTCGGCTCGTCGAGGAGGAGCACGTTCGCCGAGGAGACGACCAGGGTGGCCAGGGCGAGACGGGTCTTCTCACCACCGGAGAGGACACCGGCCGGCTTGTCGACGTCGTCGCCGGAGAAGAGGAACGAGCCCAGCACCTTGCGCACCTCGACCAGGTCCATGTCGGGGGCGGCCGAGCGCATGTTCTCCAGCACCGTGCGGTCGGGGTCCAGGGTCTCGTGCTCCTGGGCGTAGTAGCCGAGCTTGAGTCCGTGACCGGGGACGACCTCGCCGGTGTCGGGCTGCTCGACGCCGCCGAGGAGGCGCAGCAGGGTCGTCTTGCCGGCGCCGTTGAGGCCGAGGATGACGACCCGGGAACCCTTGTCGATGGCCAGGTCGACGTCGGTGAAGATCTCCAGGGAGCCGTACGACTTCGACAGGCCCTCGGCCATCAGCGGGGTCTTGCCGCAGGGCGCGGGCTCGGGGAAGCGGAGCTTGGCGACCTTGTCGGACTGGCGGACGGCCTCGAGACCGGAGAGGAGCTTGTCGGCCCGGCGGGCCATGTTCTGCGCGGCGACCGTCTTGGTGGCCTTGGCGCGCATCTTGTCGGCCTGGGCGTTGAGGGCGGCGGCCTTCTTCTCGGCGTTGGCGCGCTCCCGCTTGCGGCGCTTCTCGTCGGCCTCGCGCTGCTGCTGGTAGAGCTTCCAGCCCATGTTGTAGACGTCGATCGCCGACCGGTTCGCGTCCAGGTAGAAGACCTTGTTGACGACCGTGTCGACCAGGTCGACGTCATGGGAGATGACGATGAACCCGCCGCGGTAGGTCTTCAGGTAGTCCCGCAGCCAGATGATCGAGTCCGCGTCGAGGTGGTTCGTCGGCTCGTCGAGCAGCAGGGTGTCCGCGTCGGAGAACAGGATGCGGGCCAGCTCGATACGGCGGCGCTGACCGCCGGAGAGGGTGTGCAGCGGCTGACCGAGGACGCGGTCGGGCAGGTTCAGGGCGGCGGCGATGGTGGCGGCCTCGGCCTCGGCGGCGTACCCGCCCTTGGTGAGGAACTCCGTCTCCTGGCGCTCGTACTGCTTGAGGGCCTTCTCGCGGGTGGTGCCCTTGCCGCTCGCGATGCGCTGCTCGTTCTCGCGCATCTTGCGGATCAGTACGTCGAGCCCGCGCGCGGAGAGGATGCGGTCGCGGGCGAGGACGTCGAGGTCGCCGGTACGGGGGTCCTGCGGGAGGTAGCCGACCTCGCCGGAGCGGGTGATCTGACCGGCGGCCGGGATGCCCTCGCCGGCCAGGCACTTGGTGAGGGTGGTCTTGCCGGCGCCGTTACGGCCGACGAGGCCGATGCGGTCGCCCTTGGCGACACGGAAGGTGGCGTTCTCGATGAGGACGCGCGCACCGGCGCGCAGCTCGATACCGGAGGCGGAGATCACGGACAGACTCCAGGGCGTACAGGGATTGGCGGGTGGGCGGCTGAGGACGTTCCCGCCGTCTAATGCGCGAGGAGAATGGCCATGGGAGAAGTCTAACGGGGCCGTGCAAGCGGTTTTTCTACGTCCGTGCGTTCGGCCCGTGCCGCAGAGATCGTCACGGAAGATCGTTGCCGAGGGGCGTACGGTCCGGGGTGATCCGCCCGAGGTCGTCCAGGACCACCGGCTGCCCGGTCCCGTCGCCCTGTGTGCACGGCCGGGCGATCAGCGGGGCCGGCTGCCCGCCGGGCGCCGCGGCGTACGGCGCGCTCGGCCCGGAACGCGCGGCTCGCGTGGACGGGCCGCACCCGGCGCAGGCCGCCGTCGGCGATGCGGGTACGCGGCGACGCGGCGCGGTGCGGGGTGACGACCGCGAGGATGCCGTGCCCGAGAGCGCGCAGGACACCGGTGCCGCCCTCCACGTGCAGCCACTCGTCGGCGCCGGGCAGCGCACGGTGCCGGCGCACCGGGAGATCTTCGGCGCCGGTGAGCAGCCCGTCCGCCCGCAGCGCGATCACCTGCTGAGCCGCCGGGGGCCGTGCGCAACGGGGCCTCGTGTCCTCGGCCCCGGATCAGGCGCCTGTTCGGGTGTGCGGCAACTCGGTGCGGGCAAGGCTGCGGGCGGGGTCGATCGTCGCGTTCCGCTGAGGCGTTGTCAGTGGTGGCTGCAAGACTGAACGAGACGCCACAAAACCGGCGACAGGAAGGAGTGATCGGCATGGCAGGCCTGGGCGGTGGACGGCCGAGCATCTATCCCTCGCTGCTGTACGCGGACGCGAAGGCGGCGATCAAACAGCTCACGGAGGGCCTCGGCTTCACCGAGCTGTCGGTGTACGAGACGGAGGACGGCAAGGTGATGCACGCCGAGCTGGTCCAGGGCAACGGCGCGGTGATGCTCGGTTCCAAGGGCCGGGGCGGCCGCTTCGACACGGCGATGAAGGACTCCGGGCCCACCGGGGTGTACATCGTCGTGGACGACGTCGACGCCCACCACCAGCGGGCCCTGGAGCACGGCGTGGAGATCCTGCTGCCCCCGACGGACCAGGACTACGGCTCGCGGGAGTACATGGCCCGGGACGCCGAGGGCAACATCTGGAGCTTCGGGACGTACGCCCCGGAGATAGGCGTCTGAGCGACCCCCGCGCCGCTCAGCCCCCGGTGTGCACCTGGAACGCGGCCCGGCGCACGGCCTTGGCCAGGGCCGGGTCGGGGTGCGCGGCCGCGAGCGCGACCAGGACCTGCACGGTGCGTGGGTGACCGACGGCGCGGACCTCGTCGAGCAGCTGGGGAACCGTGGGCTGCACCGCGGACTCCAGATGCCGGACCAGCATCGGCGACTCGCCGTGGTCGGCGACGGCGGCGGCGGTGTCCACCCACAGCCAGGTCGCCTCCTCACGGGTGAGGACCTCGTGGGCGTCCTCCGGGTCGATCCCGTCGTGCTCGGCCAGCCACAGCAGGGCGTACGGCCTGAGGGCGGGCTCGTCCACGACGGCGCGCACGTCGGGCTCGGCGGGGGCGCCGACGACGCGCAGCGCCTCGAAGGCGAGACCGCGCAGCAGGGCGTCCTCGCCGCGGGCGGCGTGGATCAGCTCGGTGACGGCGCTGCCGACGGGCCGGGCGGCGAGCCAGGCGCGGTATTCGGCGCGGGCGGCGTTGGGGCGCAGCTGGGCGCAGCCGCGGAGCATCTCCTCGGCGGCGGCCTCGATGTTGCCGGCCGGGCTCTGCGCGGCCACGCAGATCTGCTCCAGCTTGACCCACACCGCCCAGCTGCCCAGCGGGGTGAGGGTGGCGTGGCCGGCGCCGTAGGTCAGGGCACCGACGGAGGCGAGGGCCCGCAGGGCCCAGTCGAGGAGGGGTTCGAGCGGGGTGTCGCCGACGGGTGCGGAGACTCCTGGTTCGGGGGCGTGCTCGGCGGGCTGCTCGGCGCCGGGCTCGTAGGGGACCTCGCAGCGTTCGGTGCGCAGTTCGGTGACCCGCTGCTGGAGCAGGTCGAGGAGCTGCTCGACCGGGACCGGCCCGGCGGACAGCTGGAGGAAGGAGAGCACCTGGGGCATGGCCGAGACGACCTCGGCGACGGCGGCCGGCTCGTGCTCCTCGGGTTCCGGGGACGCGAGCGACCAGGCGTCGAAGAGGGCGACCCAGCCGCGCAGGACGGCACTTTCATCGCGGTCCCAGGCCCGCAGCCGCCAGCCGGGGCGCGCGCTGTCGCCGTGCACCTCGACGAGTCCGGCCAGGCGTGCGGTGTCCCAGTCGGCACGGACCTGAACGGCGCTCAGGCCGAGGTCGGCGGCGGCGCGTTCGGCGGTGGCGTCGGAGAGGGTGGCCTTGCCGTCGGCGGTGGCGCCGTCGCTGCCGGGGCCGAGTGCGGTGTCGGCCCAGCGAGCCACGCGCACCGGGCCGGCCAGCCCGGCGCGGGCCATTCTGGCCAGTTCCGCCGGGGCGGGGGTGCCCTCCGGCGGCCGGGGCGCGAGGCGGCGCGGGCGCCTCTGGTTCACAGCTCTGGGGGCGGCGGCCAGGGGTCGCGGTCGGACGAGTCGGAGCCTGGAGTCGCGCGGGATACGGGACGTCACGGGTGCAGTCTTCCGGTTGACGGTCCGAAAACCCAAACGGAATGTCACGGCGGGCGACGGGGCTGGCCAAGGCACGGGGTTCGATACGGGGTGAGGAGGGTGGATCAAGCCAGTTGTACGACCTTAAACGGAATGCCCGGCACCGGGCTTCGGCACGCCCGCCGGAGCGTCGGGACCGTCCTCACGAGTGTCCTCATACCAGCGGGGTCATGAAGCGGCGCAGCCGCTCCTCGTACTCCTTCGGGTCGGCGTTCCACATCGCCGCGTGCGGGGCCTGCGGCACGGTGTGCAGGGTGACCAGACCGGCCCGGCGGTGGGCGAGGCGGCGGGAGAACTCCCAGGGGGACACCTCGTCGTCCGGGCCGTGGAAGATCAGGGTCGGTACGGCGAGCCGGTCGGGGTCGGTGCTCTCGGCGACCCCGTCGGCGTTGAGACCGGCCCGGCCCTGCGCGGCCCGCACGGCGAGCGACAGCAGCGGCTGCGGGGTGTGGCGGGCCCGGGCGAGGGCGCGCAGCGTGGCCTCCCAGCTCAGCACCGGGGAGTCGAGGACCAGTCCGGCGATGCGCTCGCGCACCGGGGAGTACTCGGCGGCGCGCAGCGCCATGGTGGCGCCGGTGGACCAGCCGAGCAGGACGACCCGGCGGGCGCCGTAGCGGACGGCGTAGCGGATCGCGGCGTCCAGGTCGCGCCACTCGGTCTCGCCGAGGTGGTTCAGGCCGTCGGACGGGCGCGGGGCGCCGAGGTCGCCGCGGTAGGCGAGCGCGAGGACCGGCACCCGGCGGGCGTGCAGGGGTGCCATGAGGTTCATGGCCTGTTCGCGGGTGGTGCCCAGGCCGTGCACGGCGATCACCCAGGTGTCCCGGGCCCCGGGCACGAACCAGGCGGGCAGCTCGCCCAGTTCGCCGGGCACGTCGATGTCGGCGTGGTCGAGGCCGAGGGCGGTGGACGGATTGCCGACGTACAGGTTCGGGGTGAGCCACACCGCGTCGCCGGAGGCGAAGGTGCCGTGCGTGACGCGTTCCAGTCGGCGTACGACGGTGTCGGCCGCGTGCCGGGCCGCCTCCAGGACGGGGCCGACGATCGCGTGGGAGCCGTCGCCGGCGAGGCCGTAGGTGCCGGGGCGCAGCGAGGCCAGGTCGCGGGTGAGGGTGATCTGGCCGGCGGCCGTGCCGTGCACGGTGAGGCGGGGTTCGGTGGGCAGGGGCCGGCCGGCGGGCACCTTCAGTGCGGCGTCGCTGGCGAGGCGGCCGGCGGCGACGGATGCCATGGCCATGCCGGCGGCTACGGCTGTGGTGAGGGCGGTCGCTTTGACGGTGCGCACGGGTCCAGTGTCGTGGGCGTCGTCGTCACCGGCCAGCGGAGATGTGGGGCCGGGCGGGGAGGGTCGCAGTGCGGTGGATCCGGCACCGCCGGACACGTGCGTCGCGAAGGGCTGGGCAGCACGGCGTCACCTGCGTTGTCCGTACCCCCTCAAGCGGTCCCCCGCCTCCCTCAGTTGTGCCTCCGTCAGCAGGGACGATGCCAGGCCCGGCACAGAGGACGCCGTCAGCCACAGGCGGCACATCCACTCCAGTTGGGCGGTGCGGTCGTAGGCCTGGTCGAGGGTGGCGCCGTAGGTGATCGTGCCGTGGTTCTGCAGGAGGCAGCCGGAACGGTCGGTCAGGGCGGCGAGCATGTTCTCGGCGAGTTCGTCGGTGCCGTAGGTCGCGTAGGGGGCGACGCGGACGGGGCCGCCGAGGGCGGCGGCCATGTAGTGGACCAGGGGCAGCTCGGGCACGAGTGTGGAGACCGCCGTCGCGTGCACGGCGTGGGTGTGGACGATCGCGCGGGCGTCGGTGGTGCGGTAGACGGCGAGGTGCATGGGCAGCTCGCTGGTCGGCACCAGCGTGCCGAGCACCTGGCGGCCGGTGAGGTCGACGCCGGTGAGGTCGTCCGGGGTGAGCCGGTCGTACGGCACACCCGACGGGGTGACCAGCACGAGGTCCCCGACGCGCGCCGAGACGTTGCCCGAGGTGCCGACCACCAGCCCGTCGGCCACGGTCCGCCGCGCCGTCGCGACCAGTTCCGCCCAGATACGTTTCTGCTCCGCGTCCCGCCCCTGTTCAGCCATGCCGTGATCCTGCCAGCCGCGCGCAGGGGGAGCGGGGTGGTCGGTGGGCTCCGGCCGGAAAGCGCGCGCCCCCACGCATGCGCTCACACCACCGAACGGGCGTAAGTCGGGCGAATCGCCGCAAATGACCGCCGATTCGATGATCGCCGGGCCTTCAATGGTCCCCCTTGCCGCCGGACGATCCCGCATCCGCCGACCCGGGGAGACACATGGGCCGTGAACGCACTCTTCTCCGTCGCCGCGCCGGTGTCCTCGTGGCGGCCTCCGCGGCGCTCACCCTCGCGGGCACCGCGTCCGCGGCGGCCGGGCCTGCGGCACTGGCCTCGGGTTCGTCCCGGGGACACGACGTCTCGTCCCACCAGAAGAGCGTCGACTGGCCGGCCGCCCGGTCCGACGGGGCACGGTTCGTCTACGTCAAGGCGACCGAGTCCACGTACTACCGCAACCCCTACTTCTCCCAGCAGTACAAGGGGGCGCGCAAGGCGGGCCTGATCCGGGGCGCGTACCACTTCGCGCGGCCGGACAAGTCCTCCGGCGCCCGGCAGGCCGCGTACTTCGTGCGGCACGGCGGCGGCTGGCGGGCGGACGGCTGGACGCTGCCGCCCGCGCTCGACATCGAATACAACCCGTACAGCAAGAAGCACAAGTGCTACGGGCTGGGCAGGACGCGGATGGTCCGCTGGATCCGGTCGTTCAGCGACGAGGTCAAGCGGGAGACCGGCCGCCGCCCGGTCATCTACACGACGGCCCAGTGGTGGCGGCTCTGCACCGGCAACAGCCGCGCGTTCTCGAAGAACCACCCCCTGTGGATCGCCCGGCGCGGCACCTCGCGGCCGGGGACGCTGCCGGGCGGGTGGCGGTACTGGACGTTCTGGCAGTACGGCACCAAGGGCCGGCTGCCGGGTGACCAGAATCTCTTCAACGGCTCCGCGAGCCGGCTCCGCGTCTTCGCGCGAGGCTGGTGACCAAGGGGCACTTGGGCAAAGGGGGCCCAGCCGGGACCAAACGGAACATCAGCCCCTCCCTTGCGACACCCCCACGCCCGTCTCAGTTCATCTTCCGTTCACCCAGGTTGCCTACGGTCGACCACCCAATGACCTCGAACGATTGCCTGGGTAAATGGAAAGCTTCTCGCTGATCCTCGCGATAGTGGTGGTAACCGCTCTCGCGTTCGATTTCACGAACGGTTTCCACGACACCGCCAACGCGATGGCCACCACCATCTCCACAGGCGCCCTGAAGCCCAAGATCGCGGTGATCATGTCCGCGGCCCTCAACCTGGTGGGCGCCTTTCTCTCCGTGGAGGTCGCGAACACGATCTCCAAGGGTCTCGTCGACGAGACCGGCATCCGTCCCGAGGTCATCTTCGCCGCCCTGGTCGGCGCGATCCTCTGGAACCTGCTGACCTGGCTGGTGGGCCTCCCCTCGAGCTCGTCGCACGCCCTGATGGGCGGTCTGATCGGCGCCACCGTCGCCTCCGCCGGCTTCGGAGCCGTGCACGGTGACGTCCTGGTCACCAAGGTGCTGCTCCCGGCGGTCGCCGCGCCGGTCGTGGCGGGCATCGCCTCGATGCTGGCCACCAGGTTCTCCTACGGCATCGGCGGCAAGGCCGAGGGCGAGGCCACCCGCAAGGGCTACCGCGCCGGCCAGATCGCCTCCGCCGGCCTGGTCTCCCTCGCCCACGGCACCAACGACGCCCAGAAGACGATGGGCATCATCACCCTCGCGCTGATCGCGGGCGGCGCCATCGCCCCGGGCTCGAACCCTCCCACCTGGGTCATCCTCTCCGCCGGCCTGGCCATCGCGCTCGGCACCTACATCGGCGGCTGGCGCATCATCCGCACCATGGGCAAGGGCCTGACCGACCTGGAGCCGCGCCAGGGCTTCGCCGCCCAGACCAGCGCCGCGACCGCCATCCTGGCCTCCTCCCACCTGGGCTTCTCCCTCTCCACCACGCACGTCGTCTCCGGCTCGGTGATGGGCGCCGGCCTCGGCCGCAAGGGCGGGGTGGTCCGCTGGTCCACCGCGACCCGGATGGTCGTCGCCTGGGTGCTCACGCTCCCGGCCGCCGCGCTGGTCGGCGCGGGTGCCGAGTCCGTCACGGACCTCGGTGACTGGGGCACCGCCGTCGTGGCCGTCTTCCTCGTCGCCGCGAGCGCCGCGATCTGGAAGATCTCCCGCCGCGAGGTCGTCGACCACACCAACGTCGTCACCGAGTCCGAGGAGCCGGCCGGCGTGGTGACCACCGCCATCGCCGCGGTGACCCCGCCCCCGGCGGGCACGATCAGCGAGGACCTGACGGCCATGATCCCCTCCCCGGCCGCCACCGAGCCCGCGCCCGAGGCCGTCCCGCCGGCCGCCACCGTCTGACCCCGGCCACACCGGTAACCAAGGAAGCAACCCCATGAAGATCGACTGGTCGGCCCTCGGCTCCGTCTTCGGCGTCAGCCTCGCCTTCACGGTGGGCCTGGTGGCCCTGTTCACCCTCGGCATCAACGGTCTGGCCCGGCGCGAGAAGGCCGCGGCCCAGGGCGGCTCCGCCACGCTCGCCGTGACCGGCGCCTACGTCTGCTTCGCCGCCTGCGCGGCCGCGGTGGCGTACGGCATCTACCTGATCGTCGCCAAGCCCTGACAGAGCGCTTCGCTGGAACCACCGCGAAGTGCCGTCGATCGGCTGCCGCGCCGTCGTGGCTGGTCGCGCAGTTCCCCGCGCCCCTTCGGGGCGCTTCGGCCCCCCTCGCGTCCTGAGGGGGGCCTTTTTCGTCGGCCCACGCCCCGCGATGTGGGGATCGGCACACTCTCCCCGTGCAGGTCAACGGCAAGTTGACGGCCGTTCCGGGCGCGTGGTGGACTGCCCAGGCCATGTACGGCGGCAGGAGAGGAAGCCGGTGCGAATCCGGCGCGGTCCCGCCACTGTCACCGGGGAAGAACCCCCGGGAGCCAGGAACTCTCACCGCCGAATCTCGTCGAACCAGGGCGCGGACACCCTGAGTGAGGACACAGATCGCCATGCTCGGCTGCCGAAGGACCCCCGTCAGGCCCGCTCCTGTACCCACGGCCGGCTGAGCCGATGGGGGCCGATCGCACCTACGCGTACGGCGCCGCCGCCGGCCTTCTCGGTGACCTGCTCCTCGGCGATCCGCGCCGCGGGCATCCGGTCGCCGCGTTCGGGCGTGCGGCCGCTGCCGTGGACCGCGCGTTGTGGCGCGACCACCGCGGCTGGGGCGCCCTGCACACCGTCGTGTGCGCCGGTGGCGCCGTCGCACTCGGCTCGCTGGCCGCACGCGCCGTACGCCCCTCCCCCGCCGCCTCCGTCGCGCTGACCGCCGCCGCCACCTGGGCGGTCGTCGGCGGTACCTCGCTCGCCCGCGAGGCCCGCACCATCGGCAGCGCCCTGGAGCGCGGGGACGTCGAGGCGGCCCGGGAGCGGCTGCCGCACCTGTGCGGCCGGGACCCGCAGGCGCTGGACGCCGACGGGATCGCCCGGGCCGTGGTCGAGTCGGTCGCCGAGAACACCTCCGACGCGGTCGTGGGCGCGCTGGTGTGGGGGGCCGTGGCGGGGGTGCCGGGGCTGCTCGGGTTCCGGGCCGTCAACACCCTGGACGCGATGGTGGGTCACAAGTCCCCCCGCTACCGCCGCTACGGCTGGGCCTCCGCCCGGCTCGACGACGTGGCCGGCTGGCCGGGGGCGCGGCTCACCGCCGTACTCGCCGCCGCGGCCGGACCCGATGCCCGGGGCGCCCTGCGCGCCTGGAAGGCCGACGCCCGCAAGCACCCCAGCCCCAACGCCGGGCCCGTGGAGGCCTCGTTCGCGGGGGCGCTGGGGGTGCGGCTGGGCGGCACGCTGTCCTACGGCGGCCGGGTCGAGCACCGCCCCGTGCTCAACGGGCGGGCCGGACGCGCCGTCCGGGTCACCGACATCGACCGGGCCGTACGGCTCTCCCGCCGCGTCGGCCTGCTCGCGCTCGGCGTCAGTCTCGCCGCGCGCCGACTCGTGAAGGGACGTGGCAAGTGAGCGGGGGTCTCCTCGTCGCCGGTACCACCTCCGACGCCGGCAAGAGCGTCGTGACGGCCGGGATCTGCCGGTGGCTGGTGCGGCAGGGCGTGAAGGTCGCGCCGTTCAAGGCGCAGAACATGTCGCTCAACTCCTTCGTGACCCGGGAGGGCGCGGAGATCGGGCGGGCGCAGGCCATGCAGGCCCAGGCGTGCCGGATCGAGCCGACCGCGCTGATGAACCCGGTGCTGCTCAAGCCGGGCGGCGAACAGAGCAGCCAGGTGGTGCTGCTGGGCAGGCCGGTGGGCGAGCTGAGCGCGCGCGGGTATCACGGCGGACGGCAGCAGAAGCTCCTCGGCACGGTGCTGGACTGCCTGGCCGAGTTGCGGGGCACGTATGACGCGGTGATCTGTGAGGGTGCCGGTTCACCGGCGGAGATCAATCTGCGGCGGACGGACATCGTGAACATGGGGATCGCGCGGAACGCGCGGCTGCCCGTGCTCGTCGTCGGCGACATCGACCGCGGCGGTGTCTTCGCCTCCTTCTTCGGGACCGTCGCCCTGCTCTCGCCGGAGGACCAGGAGCTGGTCGCCGGATTCCTGGTGAACAAGTTCCGGGGTGATGTCAGCCTGCTGGAGCCGGGTCTCGACATGCTGCACGGCCTCACCGGGCGGCACACGTACGGCGTGCTGCCCTTCCGGCACGGGCTCGGCATCGACGAGGAGGACGGACTGCGGGTGTCGCTGCGCGGCACCGTGCGCGAGTCCGCCGTGACCCCGCCCGTCGGCGAGGACGTACTGCGGGTCGCGGTGTGTGCGATCCCGCTGATGTCCAACTTCACGGACGTGGACGCGCTCGCCGCCGAACCGGGCGTCGTGGTGCGGTTCGTGGACCGCCCCGAGGAGCTGGCGGACGCGGACCTCGTGGTGATTCCGGGCACCCGGGGCACGGTGCGCGCGCTGCGGTGGCTGCGCGAGCGCGGACTGGCGGACGCCCTCGTGCGGCGGGCCGCCGAAGGCCGCCCGGTCCTCGGCATCTGCGGCGGCTTCCAGATCCTCGGCGAGCACATCGAGGACGAGGTCGAGTCGCGGGCCGGCGCGGTCGACGGGCTCGGTGTGCTGCCCGTACGGGTGCGGTTCGCCCGCGAGAAGACCCTGACCCGGCCGGCCGGCGAGGCCCTGGGCGAGCGGGTCGAGGGGTACGAGATCCACCACGGGGTCGCCGACGTCCTCGGCGGAGAAGCCTTCCTGGACGGCTGCCGGGTCGGCCACACCTGGGGCACGCACTGGCACGGTTCGCTGGAGTCGGACGGCTTCCGGCGGGCCTTCCTGCGCGAGGTGGCCGCCGCCGCGGGCCGCCGCTTCGTGCCGGCGCCGGACACCTCTTTCGCCGCGCTGCGCGAGGAGCAGCTCGACCGGCTCGGCGACCTGATCGAACAACACGCGGACACGGACGCGCTGTGGCGGCTCATCGAGTCGGGCGCGCCGCAAGGACTGCCTTTCATCCCACCGGGAGCGCCTGCATGAGCACAGTGTTGTTGTTGTCGACCGCCGACACGGATCTGCTGGCGGCACGGGCCTCCGGCGCGGACTACCGCATCGGCAACCCGACCCGGGTGGACGTCGCCGACGAACTGCCGGGCCTCCTCCGGGAGGCGGACCTCGCCGTCGTACGGCTGCTGGGCGGCAAGCGCGCCTGGGAGGAGGGGCTGGCCGCGCTGAAGGCGGCCGGGATCCCGACCGTGCTGCTGGGCGGCGAGGCGGTCCCCGACGCCGAGCTGATGGCCGAGTCGTCGGTGCCGGCCGGTGTGGTGGCGGAGGCGCTGAAGTACCTGGTCGAGGGCGGCCCCGCGAACCTGCTGGAGCTGTCCCGGTTCCTGTCGGACACCGTGCTGCTGACCGGTGAGGGCTTCGAGGAGCCACGGAAGATGCCGGAGTACGGCGTCCACGGCTCGTACAGGATCCGGGACGGCCGTCCCACCGTGGGCGTGCTCTTCTACCGGGCGCACGAGCTCAGCGGCAACACCGGCTTCGTGGACACCCTGTGCGACGCCATCGAGGCGAAGGGCGCCAACGCCCTCCCCGTGTACTGCGGTTCGCTGCGCGGCGCGGACGCCGGGCTGTACGAGCTGCTGGGCAAGGCCGACGCGCTGGTCGCCACCGTGCTCGCGGCCGGCGGCACGCACGCCTCGCAGGCCTCGGCGGGCGGCGACGAGGAGTCCTGGGACATCGGCGCGCTCGCCGATCTGAACATCCCCGTCCTGCAAGGGCTTTGCCTCACCTCCTCGCGGGCCGCGTGGGACGAGTCGGACGCCGCCCTCTCCCCCATGGACGCGGCGATGCAGGTCGCGATCCCGGAGTTCGACGGCCGGCTGATCACCGTGCCGTTCTCCTTCAAGGAGCAGGGCCCGGACGAGGTGCCGGTGTACGTCGCCGACCCCGAGCGGGCGGGCCGAGTGGCCGGAATCGCCCTCCGGCACGCGCGGCTGAAGCACAAGCCGAACGCGGACAAGCGCATCGCGCTCGTCTTCACGGCGTACCCCACCAAGCACTCGCGGGTCGGCAACGCGGTCGGTCTGGACACGCCCGCGTCGGCGGTGCGGGTGCTGGACGCCCTCCGGGACGCCGGCTACGGGCTCACCGCGTACCCCTCCGGCGGCGACGAGCTGATCCACCGGCTGATCGAGGCCGGCGGCCATGACGTGGAGTGGCTGACGGAGGAGCAGCTGGCGGCGGCGCCCGCGCGGGTGCCGCTGGCCGACTACCGGGCGTGGTTCGAGGAGCTGGACCCGGAGCTGCGTGACGCGATGACCGAGGCGTGGGGCGAGCCGCCGGGCAGCCTGTACGTCGACGGCGAGGACATCGTGCTGGCGTCGCTCCAGTTCGGGAACGTCGTGGTCATGATCCAGCCGCCGCGCGGCTTCGGCGAGAACCCGATCGCGATCTACCACGACCCGGACATGCCGCCCTCGCACCACTACATGGCGGCGTACCGGTGGCTCGAGAACTCGTTCGGCGCGGACGCGGTCGTGCACATGGGCAAGCACGGCACGATGGAGTGGCTGCCCGGCAAGGGGCTGGGTCTGTCGCGCGGGTGCGCTCCGGACGCGGTCCTCGGTGACCTCCCCCTCATCTACCCGTTCATCGTCAACGACCCCGGCGAGGGCACCCAGGCCAAGCGGCGCGGCCACGCCACGGTGGTGGACCACCTGGTGCCGCCGATGGCCCGCGCCGACACCTACGGCGACCTGGCCAAGCTGGAACAGCTGCTGGACGAGTACGCGCTCGTCTCCGATCTGGACCCGACGAAGGCCCCGGCCGTCCGCGCCCAGATCTGGACGCTGGTCAAGGCGGCGGAGCTGCACCACGACCTGCACGTGGACGAGCAGCCGGGCGACGACGCTTTCGACGAGTTCGTCATGCACATCGACGGCTATCTGTGCGAGATCAAGGACGTGCAGATCCGGGACGGGCTCCACATCCTCGGCGGCGGGCCGGTCGCCGAACCCCGTGTGAACCTGGTCCTCGCCGTGCTGCGCGCCTCGCAGGTGTGGGGCGGGCAGGCGAACGCGCTGCCGGGGCTGCGGGCCTCGCTGGCGGCTCACTTCGGGCTCGTCGAGAAGGAGCTGCTCGCCGAGCCGGGCGCCGCGGTGAAGGTGCCGGTGGAGCTGACGGACCTGGTGCAGGGCCCGGCTCGTACCGCCTCCGACGCGATCGACCTGCTGGAGCAGCTGTGCCGGCGGATCGCGGAGGGGATGGAGGCGCGGGCCTGGGAGCGCACGGCCGTACCCGCGGTCCTGAGTGACGCGCTCGGCAGCCAACTCCCCGACGCGGTCGCGGTGTTGGAGTTCGCCTGCGACGAAGTCGTACCCCGGCTCGCCCGCACCGGCGACGAGATCGGGCACATCCTGCGGGCCCTGGACGGCGGTTACGTCCCGGCAGGTCCCTCCGGCTCCCCGACCCGTGGTCTGGTCAACGTGCTGCCGACGGGCCGGAACTTCTACTCGGTCGACCCCAAGGCCATTCCGTCCCGGCTGAGCTGGGAGGTCGGGCAGTCGCTGGCCGACTCGCTGGTGCAGCGCTACCTCCAGGACACGGGCGAGTATCCGAAGTCCGTCGGCCTGACGGTCTGGGGCACGTCCGCGATGCGTACCCAGGGCGACGACATCGCCGAGATCCTGGCGCTGCTGGGCTGCCGTCCGGTGTGGGACGACGCCTCGCGCCGGGTCACGGGCTTCGAGGTGGTGCCGCCGGCCGAGCTGGGCCGGCCGCGCATCGATGTCACGGTCCGGATCTCCGGGTTCTTCCGGGACGCCTTCCCGCACGTCGTCGGCCTGATCGACGACGCGGTGCGGGCCGTGGCCGAGCTGGACGAGCCCGCCGAGAGCAACTTCGTCAAGGCGCACGCCGACGAGGACACCGCCGGGCACGGCGACCGGCGGCGCGCGACGGCCCGTATCTTCGGCTCGAAGCCGGGCGCGTACGGCGCCGGTCTGCTGCCGCTGATCGACGCCCGCAACTGGCGCAGCGACGCGGATCTGGCCGAGGTGTACGCCGTCTGGGGCGGCTACGCGTACGGGCGCGGGCTCGACGGGCGGGCGGCGCGCGGCGACATGGAGACCGCGTTCAAGCGGATCGCGGTCGCCGCGAAGAACGTCGACACCCGGGAGCACGACCTGGTCGACGCCGACGACTACTTCCAGTACCACGGCGGCATGGTCGCCATGGTCCGCCACCTGACCGGCGCCAACCCCGAGGCCTACGTGGGTGACAGTGCCGTACCGGACCAGGTGAAGACCCGCACGCTCGGCGAGGAGACGCACCGCGTGTTCCGTGCCCGGGTGGTCAACCCGCGCTGGATGGCGGCGATGCGCCGGCACGGCTACAAGGGCGCCTTCGAGATGGCGGCGACCGTGGACTATCTGTTCGGCTACGACGCCACCGCCGGCGTGGTCGACGACTGGATGTACGAGAAGCTCAGCGCGGAGTACGTCTTCGACCCGGAGAACCGGGATTTCATGAAGAAGTCCAACCCGTGGGCGCTGCGCGGCATCACCGAGCGGCTGCTGGAGGCGGCGGACCGGGGCCTGTGGGCCGAGCCGGACGCGGACACGCTGGAGCGGCTGCGCGCCACCTACCTGGAGCTGGAAGGCGACTTGGAGGGCGACGACCAGTGACGACTCCCTTTCCTTTCACGGCCGTCGTCGGCCAGGACGATCTGCGGCTCGCGTTGCTGCTGAACGCGGTCAGCCCCGCTGTCGGCGGTGTGCTGGTGCGCGGCGAGAAGGGCACGGCCAAGTCGACGGCGGTGCGCGCCCTTTCGGCGCTGCTGCCCGAGGTCGCGGTCGTCCCCGGCTGCCGGTTCTCCTGTGACCCGGCGGCCCCGGACCCGTCCTGCCCCGACGGCCCGCACGAGCCGGGAGCCGGTACGGCACGCCCGGCACGGATGGTCGAGCTGCCCGTCGGCGCCTCCGAGGACCGGCTGGTCGGCGCCCTGGACATCGAGCGGGCGCTCGCCGAGGGCGTGAAGGCCTTCGAGCCGGGCCTGCTGGCCGACGCGCACCGCGGGATCCTGTACGTCGACGAGGTCAACCTCCTCCACGACCACCTGGTCGACCTGCTGCTGGACGCGGCGGCGATGGGTGCCTCGTACGTGGAGCGCGAGGGTGTGTCCGTACGGCACGCGGCGCGTTTCCTGCTCGTCGGCACCATGAACCCCGAAGAGGGCGAACTGCGGCCGCAGCTGCTGGACCGGTTCGGGCTGACCGTGGAGGTCGTGGCCTCGCGGGAGCCGGACCAGCGGGTCGAGGTGGTGCGGCGCCGGCTGGCCTACGACGACGATCCGGCCGGCTTCGCCGCGCGGTGGGCCGAGGAGGAGGCCGGCGTACGGCAACGGATCGTCGCGGCACGTGCGTTGCTGCCGCAGGTGCGGCTGGGCGACGGTGCGCTGCGGCAGATCGCGGCGACCTGCGCGGCCTTCGAGGTGGACGGCATGCGCGCCGACATCGTGATGGCGCGTACGGCGACCGCGCTGGCCGCGTGGGCCGGGCGGACCGACGTCCTCGCCGAGGACGTGCGGCAGGCGGCGCTGCTCGCGCTGCCGCACCGCAGGCGGCGTAACCCCTTCGACGCGCCGGGCCTGGACGAGGACAAGCTGGACGAGACGCTGGAGCAGTTCTCCGGGGAGGACGAGGGCGAGGACGATCCCGATCCGGACGGTCCCGGTGGCGGCGGCGGTCAGCCGCGGCCCGACTCCGGTCCGCACGGGGACGGGGACACCGCCGCACGGCCCGAGGCCGGTGAGGGCGGGGAGCCGCAGGCGTCCGGCTCGCAGGAACAGTCGGCCGTGCGCGCCTCCGAGCCGTTCCGGACCAAGGTGCTGAGCGTGCCCGGGATCGGGGAGGGTGCCGCCGGGCGGCGCTCGCGGGCGCGGACCGAGCACGGGCGGACGACCGGGGCCCGGCGGCCCCGGGGCGCGCTGACCAAGCTGCACCTGGCCGCCACCGTGCAGGCCGCGGCCCCGCACCAGCGGGCGCGCGGCCGGTCCGGGCCGGGGCTGGTGGTCCGCCGGGACGATCTGCGGCAGGCGACCCGGGAGGGGCGCGAGGGCAACCTCGTGCTGTTCGTCGTGGACGCCTCGGGGTCGATGGCCGCGCGGCAGCGGATGAGCGCCGTGAAGGGTGCCGTGCTGTCGCTGCTGCTCGACGCCTACCAGCGGCGCGACAAGGTGGGTCTGGTGACCTTCCGGGGGGCGGCCGCGGATGTCGCGCTGCCGCCGACCTCCTCCGTGGACGCGGCGGCGGTCCGGCTGGAGTCGCTGCCGACCGGTGGCCGTACGCCGCTGGCCGCCGGGCTGCTCAAGGCGCACGACGTGCTGCGCGTGGAGCGGCTGCGGGATCCGGCGCGGCGGGCGCTGATGGTCGTCGTGACGGATGGGCGGGCCACGGGTGGCCCCGAGCCGGTCGCGTTGGCGGGGCGCGCGGCTCGGTTGTTCGCGGCCGAGTCGGTCGCCTCGGTGGTCGTGGACTGCGAGTCGGGGCCGGTGCGGCTCGGGCTCGCCGGGCAGCTGGCGGGTGAGCTGGGTGGTACGGCGGTGACGCTCGACGAGTTGCGGGCGGACTCGATCGCCGGGCTGGTGAAGGACGTACAGAGGAGGGCCGCGTAATGCCTCAGGGACAGCCAAGTGTGGTACCCGATGACGGTTTGACGACTCGTCAACGGCGGAACCGGCCGCTCGTCGTCGTGCACACCGGGATCGGCAAGGGCAAGTCCACCGCCGCGTTCGGGCTCGCGCTGCGCGCCTGGAACCAGGGGTGGCCCATCGGGGTGTTCCAGTTCGTCAAGTCGGCGAAGTGGAAGGTCGGCGAGGAGAACGCGCTGCGCGTGCTCGGTGCCTCCGGCGAGGGCGGGACCGTCGACTGGCACAAGATGGGCGAGGGCTGGTCGTGGGTCCAGCGGGACGCCCAGATGGACAACGAGGAGAAGGCCCGGGAGGGCTGGGAGCAGGTCAAGCGGGACCTGGCCGCCGAGACCTACCGGCTGTACGTGCTGGACGAGTTCGCCTATCCGATGCACTGGGGGTGGGTGGACACCGATGAGGTGATCTCCGTGTTGCGGGACCGGCCGGGCACCCAGCACGTCGTCATCACCGGGCGCAACGCGCCGGAGAAGCTGGTGGACTTCGCCGACCTCGTCACCGACATGTCCAAGGTCAAGCACCCCATGGACGTGGGGCAGAAGGGCCAGAAGGGCATCGAGTGGTGACATCGTCGGTGCCTCGGCTGGTCATCGCCGCGCCCTCCTCGGGCAGCGGCAAGACCACCGTCGCCACGGGGCTGATGGCCGCGTTCGCCGCGCGGGGGCTCGTCGTGTCCCCGCACAAGGTCGGGCCGGACTACATCGACCCCGGGTACCACGCGCTCGCGACCGGGCGGGTGGGGCGCAACCTGGACGCGTACCTGTGCGGGCCGGAGCTGGTCGCTCCGCTGTTCCTGCACGGGGCGCGGGGGTGTGACATCGCCGTCGTCGAGGGTGTGATGGGGCTGTACGACGGGGCGGCGGGCGAGGGGGAACTCGCGTCCACCGCGCACGTCGCCAAGCTGCTCAGGGCGCCGGTGGTGCTCGTCGTCGACGCGTCGTCGCAGTCGCGGTCGGTGGCTGCGCTGGTGCACGGGTTCGCTTCCTGGGATCCGGAGGTGCGGGTCAGGGGCGTGATCTTGAACAAGGTCGCGTCCGACCGGCATGAGGAGCTGCTGCGGGAGGCGCTGGACTCGGCGGGGGTGCCGGTGTTGGGGGTGCTGCGGCGGGCTGAGCGGGTGTCGACGCCGTCGCGGCATCTGGGGTTGGTGCCGGTTGCCGAACGGGGGGCTGTTGCGGTGGACGCCGTTGCCGCCATGGCCGCGTTGATCTCCGACGGGTGTGACCTGGGCGCCCTCGAGGCACTTGCCCGTACTGCAGGTGCCCTCCCAGGGGGCTCCGCCCCCTGGACCCCCGCCTCGCCCACCCACCACCCGACTCGGTTGGCTGAGAGGCGGCCGCCGCGTGTCGCCGTTGCCGGTGGGTCCGCGTTCACCTTCTCCTACGCCGAGCACACCGAGCTGCTCACCGCCGCCGGTGCCGAGGTCGTCACCTTCGATCCGCTGCGGGACGAGCAACTGCCCGACGGAACCGCGGGTTTGGTCATCGGCGGCGGTTTCCCCGAGGTGTACGCCGCCGAGTTGTCCGCCAACGAGCCGCTGCGTAAAGCCGTTGCCGAACTGGCCCTCGGTGGCGCCCCTGTGGCGGCCGAGTGCGCCGGGCTGCTCTATCTGTGCCGGGAGCTGGACGGGCAGCCCATGTGCGGGGTGCTGGATGCCACCGCCCGGATGACGGAACGGCTCACCCTGGGCTACCGGGACGCCGTGGCCGTCGGGGACAGTGTGCTGGCCGTGGCCGGGACGCGGATGCGGGGGCACGAGTTCCACCGCACCGTCGTCGAGCCCGGTGCCGGGGCCGCTCCGGCGTGGGGTGTGCGGGCGCCCGTGCGGCGGTTGGAAGGTTTCATACAGCAGGGCGTGCACGCGAGTTATCTGCACACGCACTGGGCGTCCGAGCCCGGTGTCGCCCGTCGGTTCGTGGAGAGGTGCCGGACGTCATGAGCAGCAGGCTGGTCGGAGTCGGGGTCGGTCCCGGTGATCCGGAGCTGGTGACCGTCAAGGGGGTCAATGCCCTGCGGGCGGCCGATGTCGTCGTCGTACCCGTGATGGCCGCAGCCGATGGCAAGGACATGGGCGAGCGGGGGCGGGCCGAGGCGACCGTGTTGCACTACGTGCCCGAGGACAAGGTCGTCCGGGTGGTGTTCGCGCTGAACGAGCGGACCGACCGGGCGCGCCGGGAGGCCGCCTGGGATGCGGCGGGCGAGCGGGTCGCCGGGCTGCTGAGGCAGCACGCGTCCGTCGCCTTCGCCACCATCGGCGACCCGAACGTGTACTCCACGTTCACCTACCTCGCGCAGACGATCGCCGAGCTGGTGCCGGGTGTCGAAGTGGAGACCGTGCCCGGGATCACCGCCATGCAGGATCTCGCGGCGCGCTCCGGTGCCGTGCTGACCGAGGGCACCGAGCCGCTGACGCTGGTGCCGGTGACGGCCGGGTCCGCCGTGCTCAAGGAGGCGCTGGCCGGGCCGGGGACCGTCGTCGCGTACAAGTTCGGGCGGCAGGCCGGAGAGGTCGCCGAGGCGCTGCGGGAGACGGGGCGGCTCGGTGACGCCGTGTGGGGGTCGGCCCTCGGGCTGCCGGAGGAGTCGGTACGGCCGGCCGCCGAGCTGGACGGGGTGCCGTTGCCGTATCTGTCGACGCTGATCGCGCCCCCGCGGCGGGACGGCGGGCGGGGCGGGAAGCTGTGAGGCGAACCGGGCGGCCGGGCGGCTCAGCCGCCGGACAGGCCCACCACCAGCCAGATGAAGGCCGCGCCCGCCACCGTGCACAGCAGGGTGGAGCGCGCGGGGTGCTCGTGGTGGGCCTCGGGCAGGATCTCGGCGGCGGCGAGATAGAGCAGAACGCCGCCGAAGAGGCCCAGATAGCCGCCGAGCACCGCTTCGGGAATGTGGAAGAAGGCGGTCGACACCGCGCCCACCAGGGGTGCCAGGGCGTCGGCCACCAGCATCGCGATCGCACGGCGGCGGGCGTTGCCGTACAGGCTGGTGATGGTGAAGGTGTTGAAGCCGTCGGCGAAGTCGTGCGCGATCACGGCGAGCGCCACGGCCGTGCCCATGCCCCCGCCCACCTGGAAGGCGGCGCCGATCGCCACGCCGTCCATGGCGCTGTGCCCCACCATCGCGGCGGCCGCCGTCAGGCCCACCTCGGGCGCCCGGTGATTGTGGCCCTCGGCGCCGCCGTGCGCGGCCTGCCGGGCGGCCAGGGTGCGTTCCACCAGATGGGCCAGCAGAAAGCCGGTCACGAACAGCAGCAGGGCGGCGGGTACGCCGAAGACCTCGTGGTGGGCCGCGTGCAGCGCCTCCGGCAGCAGGTCCAGGCCGACCACGCCCAGCATCAGACCGCCGGCCAGTCCCAGGACGAGATGGCGACGGTCGGTCACGCGCTGTGCCGTCCAGCCGCCGGCCAGCGTCATCAGGAACGCGCCGAGCGCGACGAAGACCGCCATAGGCACTTGCTATCCGATGGAGGGCCCTTCGCGCACATCGGGCGCCGATCACACTCCCCCAGACCCTGACATTTCACCGATTCCGACTTGCGTTTCCGACGTTTGCGACACCTCTGATGTCTCTGATGTCTCCGTACGAGAGGACCCTTCCCATGGCCGATGCCCCCACCGGCAAGGTGACCTTCGTCGGTGCCGGCCCCGGCGCCGCCGACCTGCTGACCTTCCGGGCCGCGCGCGCGATCGCGGAGGCGGACGTGGTGATCTGGGCGGCGAGCCTGGTCCAGGCCGAGGTCCTCGAGCACGCGCGCGCCGACGCTGAGGTCCTGGACTCGGCGGCCATGTCCCTGGAGGACGTCGTCGCCGTCTACCGGCGCGCCCACGCGGAGGGCCGGAAGGTGGCGCGGATCCACTCCGGCGACCCGGCGCTGTGGGGCGGCACGCAGGAGCAGCTGGACCGGTGCGCGGAGATCGGGATCGCCACGGAGGTCGTACCGGGCGTCTCGTCCTTCTCCGCCGTCGCCGCGCTCGCGCAGCGCGAGCTGACCATCCCCGAGGTCGCGCAGTCGGTCGTCCTCACCCGGCTCGGCGGTGGCAAGACGCCGATGCCGCCCGGCGAGGAGGTGCGCGAGTTCGCCCGGCACGGCACGACCATGGCGATCTTCCTGTCGGCCGCGCGCAGCGGGCAGCTGGTGCGCGAGCTGCTGGAGGGCGGCTACCCGACGGACACCCCGGTGGTCGTCGCCTACCAGGCGACCTGGCCGGAGGAGCTGGTCGCGAAGTGCACGATCGGCACGCTGGAGGAGACGGTCAAGGAGCACAAGCTCTGGAAGCACACGCTCTTCCTGGTCGGCCCGGCGCTGGACGCCCACGGGACGCGTTCGCACCTGTACCACCCCGGTCACTTCCACGGCTACCGCAAGGCCGACCCCGAGGCCCGGCGGGCCCTGCGTGAGCGGGGAGCGAGCAGTTGATCACGGTCGTCGGTACGGGGACGGGCGCGCCGGTTCCCGAGGACGTCCTCGCGGATGCCGCGCTGGTGGTCGGCGGTCGTCGGCACCTGGACGCGGTGCGGCTGCCCGAGGGCGCCGAGTCGGTGGTGCTGGGACCACTGGCGCCGGCGCTGGACGTCATCGAGCGGCATCTGGAGAAGGAGAGCCGGGTCGTCGTGCTGGCCTCCGGTGATCCGGGGTTCTTCGGGATCGTGCGGGTGCTGGCCGAGCGGTTCGGGTCGCGGCGGCTGGATGTGCGGCCCGGGGTCTCGTCCGTCGCCGCCGCGTTCGCGCGGGTGGGGCTGCCGTGGGACGACGCCGTGGTCGTCAGCGCGCACGGCCGGGAGCTTCGTACGGCGGTCAACGTGTGCCGGGCGCGGCCGAAGGTGGCGGTGCTGACGGGGCCGGGCGCGGGGCCGGCGGAACTGGGGGCGGCGCTGCTGCCCGACCCGCGTGTCCTCGTCGTCGCGTCCGCCCTCGGCTCCGCGGGCGAGCGCGTGGAACGGGTCACGCCCGCCGAGGCCGCCGCGCGGGACTGGGGCCCGGACGTCAGCGTGGTGCTGTGCCTCGACGAGACACGCGCCCTCGGCGGGGTGCGCACGGTGGCCGGGGCGCCGGCCAGGCCCGTCGGATGGGCCCTGGACGAGGGCGGGTTCGCCCACCGCGACTCGATGATCACCAAGTTCGAGGTACGGGCGCTCGCCCTGGCCCGGCTCGGGCCCCGGCTCGGCGATCTGGTCTGGGACGTCGGCGCGGGCTCCGGCTCCGTGGCCGTGGAGTGCGCGCGGCTCGGCGCGGCCGTCGTCGCCGTGGAGAAGGCGGCGGACGGGGTGGAGCGGATCCGCGCCAACGCGCACGCCCACGGCGTGGACGTGGACGTGGTGCACGGCTCGGCACCCGAGGCTCTGGACCGGCTCGCCGACGATCCCGACGCCGTGTTCGTCGGCGGCGGGGGGCGCGAACTGCCCGCCGTCGTCACCGCGTGCGCCCGGCGGGCCCGGCGGACCGTGGTCGTCGCCATGGCCGCCCTGGACCGCGTGCCGGCCGCGCGCGAGGCGCTCACGGCCGCCGGGTTCACCTGCGACGGGGTGCTGCTGCAGTCCTCGCGGCTGGCGCCGCTGCCGGGCGATGTGACCCGGCTCGCGGCGACCAATCCTGTGTTTCTGCTCTGGGGCGTCAGAACCCCGGTATCCAGTGAAGGAGTTGCTCTGTGATCGGCCTGATTTCCGCCACCGCGGCGGGGGCGGCGGCGCGGGACCGGCTGGCCGCGGCCTGGCCGGACCGGGCGCGGGTGTACGAGGGTCCCGTCGGGGAGGCGGTGCGGGCCGCGTTCGCCGAGTGCGAGCAGCTGGTGTGCTTCCTGGCGACGGGCGCGGTGGTACGACTGCTCGCGCCGCTGCTCGGCGACAAGACGGCCGACCCGGGTGTGGTGTGCGTGGACGAGGGCGGCCGGTTCGCGGTGTCGCTGGTCGGCGGGCACGGCGGCGGGGCCAATGAACTCGCCCGCGAGGTGGGCGGGTTGCTGGGTGCCGAGCCGGTGGTGACCACCGCGACGGACTCCGTCGGGCTGGCGGCGCTGGACACGCTGGGGCTGCCGTACGAGGGTGCGGTCGCGGCCGTGTCCCGGGCGCTGCTGGACGGTGAACCGGTCGCGCTGGAGGCCGAGTCGGCGTGGCCGCTGCCCCCGCTGCCCGCCTCCGCACAGGGGGCGTACACCGTCCGGCTGACGGATCGGGCCGTCGAGCCGGGCGAGCGTGAGGTGCTGCTCAGGCCGCCGTCGCTGGTGGTCGGGGTCGGCGCGTCCAAGGGCGCGCCCGTGGCGGAGGTCCTCGGGCTGATCGAGGAGGCGCTGCGGGAGGCGGGGCTGTCGCCGAAGTCCGTGGCCGAACTCGCCACCGTGGACGCCAAGTCGGAGGAGCCCGGCATCGTCGCCGCCGCCGAGCGGCTGGGCGTGCCCCTGGTGACGTACTCCGCCGGGGAGCTGGCGGCGGTCGAGGTGCCCCATCCGTCCGACGCTCCCCTCGCCGCCGTCGGCACCCCGTCGGTCGCCGAGGCGGCCGCTCTGGTGCGGGGCGGTGAACTCCTCGTGCCCAAGCGGAAGTCCGTGCGGGCCGACGGACAGCCGGCCATGGCGACCTGTGCCGTCGTACGGCGTCCTGGGCGCGGGCGGCTCGCGGTGGTCGGGCTCGGACCCGGCGCCCGGGACCTGCTCACCCCGCGCGCGGCGGCCGAGCTGCGCCGGGCCTCGGTGCTGGTCGGGCTCGACCAGTACGTCGACCAGATCCGCGATCTGCTCAGGCCCGGTACCCGGGTGCTGGAGTCGGGGCTCGGCGCGGAGGAGGAGCGGGCCCGTACGGCGGTCGCGGAGGCCCGCAAGGGGCACGCGGTGGCGCTGATCGGCAGCGGGGACGCGGGCGTGTACGCCATGGCCTCCCCGGCGCTCGCCGAGGCCTCGGACGACATCGACGTGGTCGGGGTGCCCGGGGTGACGGCCGCGCTGGCCGCCGGGGCGATCCTGGGCGCGCCGCTGGGCCACGACCACGTGTCCATCAGCCTGTCCGACCTGCACACGCCGTGGGAGGTCATCGAGCGGCGGGTGCGGGCGGCGGCCGAGGCGGACATCGTCGTCACCTTCTACAACCCGCGCTCCCGGGGCCGCGACTGGCAGCTGCCGAAGGCGCTCGCGATCCTCGCCGGGCACCGGGAGCCGACGACCCCGGTGGGTGTCGTCCGCAACGCTTCCCGGCCGGACGAGTCGAGCCGGGTGACCACGCTCGCCGCACTGGATCCGGCGTCGGTCGACATGATGACGGTCGTGACCGTGGGCAACACCGCGACCCGGAACATCGCCGGGCGCATGGTGACCCCGCGCGGCTACCGCTGGCAGGACACCCGCCCGGAGGAGGCCCAGTGAACCGTGTCGTCCACCCCATCGAGCAGGAGTCCTTCCGGCGGCTGCGCGCCCGGCTGGACACCTCGCACTTCCCGCCGCTGAGCCGGGCGGTGGTGGAGCGGGTCATCCACTCCGCCGCCGACCTGGAGTACGCGACCGATCTCGTCATGGCCGAGGACGACCTGGTCAAGGCGCATGCCGCGCTGCACGCCGGAGCGCCGGTCGTCGTGGACGTGGAGATGGTCGCGGCCGGCATCACCCGCCGGGAGACCGTCTGCCGGCTGAAGGACGCCACGTCCGGCCCGGGACTGACGCGTTCGGCCCATGCCGTCCGGCTCGCGTACGAGGAGGTCGGTCCCGGGGCCCTGTGGGTGATCGGCTGTGCGCCGACCGCCCTGGAGGAACTGCTCACCCTGGACGCCTCCCCCGCGCTCGTCATCGGCCTGCCCGTCGGTTTCGTCGGCGCGGCCGAGTCCAAGGCCGCGTTGCGCGCGAGCGGGCTGCCCGCCGTGAGCAACGTGTCCGAGAAGGGCGGGTCGGCGGTCGCCGCCGCCGCGCTCAACGCCCTGCTGTACCACCCCGTTTCACCTGAGGAGACCTCGTGACCACCCCGCCCGCCCTGCTCATCGCCGGACACGGCACCCGTGACGACGCCGGAGCCGAGGCGTTCCGCGACTTCGTCCGGGAGCTCGGGCGCCGCCACCCCGAGCTGCCCGTCGCGGGCGGCTTCATCGAACTGTCCCCGCCGCCGCTGGGCGACGCCGTCACCGAACTGGTCGAGCAGGGTGTACGGCGGTTCGCGGCGGTTCCGCTGATGCTGGTGTCCGCCGGGCACGCCAAGGGTGACATCCCGGCCGCACTGGCCCGCGAGAAGGAGCGGCACCCGGGCATCTCGTACACCTACGGCCGACCGCTCGGCCCGCATCCGGCGCTGCTGAGCGTGCTGGAGCGACGGCTGGACGAGGCGCTGGGTTCCTCCGGCAGGAGCCCCGAGGACCGGGCCGATGTGACGGTGCTGCTGGTGGGGCGCGGTTCGACGGACCCCGACGCCAACGCCGAGGTGTACAAGGCGGCGCGGCTGCTGTGGGAGGGCCGTGGGTACGCCGGGGTGGAGACGGCGTTCGTGTCGCTGGCGGCGCCGGACGTGCCGAGCGGCCTGGACCGCTGCAAGGCGCTGGGAGCGCGCAGGATCGTCGTCCTGCCGTACTTCCTGTTCACCGGGATCCTGCCGGACCGGGTGCGGCAGCAGACCGAGGGCTGGGCCGCCGCGCACCCGGAGGTCGAGGTGCGCTCGGCCGATGTCATCGGGCCCGAGCCGGAGCTGCTGGACCTGGTGATGGAGCGGTACGAGGAGGCCGTCAAGGGTGATCTGCGCATGAACTGCGACTCGTGCGTGTACCGGATCGCGCTGCCTGGCTTCGAGGACAAGGTGGGGCTGCCGCAGCAGCCGCACTTCCACCCGGACGACGACGGCGACCACGGCCATGGACACGGGCATGGACACGGGCATCACCATCACGGGGGGCACTCGCACAGCCATGCGCACTGAGGAGACTGGGGCCGGGCACGATCTGCGGCACCACGGGGACGCCGAAGTACGCGACGACGGGGCCGCGTTGGTCGATCTCGCCGTCAACGTCCGTGCGGACACGCCCCCGCCGTGGCTGCGGGAGGAGATCGCCGCCTCGCTGGGCGCCCTCGCGGCCTACCCGGACGGGCGGGCCGCACGGGCGGCGGTGGCGGCGCGGCACGGGCTGCCGGCGGAGCGGGTGCTGCTGACGGCGGGCGCGGCGGAGGCGTTCGTGCTGCTCGCCCGTGCGCTGAAAGTGCGGCAGCCGGTCGTCGTGCACCCGCAGTTCACCGAGCCGGAGGCCGCGTTGCGCGACGCGGGGCACACCGTGGAGCGGGTACTGCTGCGGGCGGAGGACGGGTTCCGGCTGGATCCGGCGGCGGTGCCGGAGGATGCGGACCTGGTCGTCATCGGGAATCCGACGAATCCGACGTCGGTGCTGCACCCGGCGGAGGCGATCGCTCAACTGGCCCGCCCCGGGCGGGTGTTGGTGGTCGACGAGGCGTTCATGGACGCGGTGCCGGGTGAGCGGGAGGCGCTGGCCGGACGTACCGATGTGCCGGGGCTGGTCGTGCTGCGCAGTCTGACCAAGACGTGGGGGCTGGCCGGCCTGCGGATCGGGTACGTCCTGGCTTGTGCGGAGATCATTGGCGAGCTGGCGCGGGCCCAGCCGCTGTGGCCGGTGTCGACGCCCGCGCTGGCCGCTGCCCAGGCGTGTGTGACGCCACGGGCACTGGCGGAGGCCGGGCATGCGGCGCATCGCATCGCGGCGGACCGGGCCCATCTGGTGGCGGGGTTGACGGCTCTCGCCGACCGGGGTGTGCGGGTGGTGGAGCCTGCGGAGGGGCCGTTCGTGCTGGTCCGCATGCCGGGTGCTGCCGCTGTACGACACCGGTTGCGTGACCTTGGCTACGCCGTTCGGCGGGGGGACACCTTTCCGGGGCTGGGTGCGGAGTGGGTGCGGGTGGCTGTGCGGGACCGGGGCACGGTGAGCGGTTTTCTGTCGGCGCTGTCCGCTGCCCTGCCGTAGCCGGGGTCCTGCCACGAGATCGCCCGCGCCTGACCGCCGGGCGTGGGGGCGCGGCGTGCGTGCCCCCAGCCGGGTGTCGGCGTCAGCTCTTGCGGCGTCTGGCCAGCGTCACCGCTCCCCCGCCGACCAGCAGCAGTGCCAGCGCGCCGCCCGCGATGTACGGGGTCGCCGAGCTGCTGCCGGTCTCCGCGAGGTCGGTGCGGGCTCCCTGGGGCCGCACGTCGGCGGCCGGGTCGTGGCTCGGCACCGGGTGGCCGGTGGGCGGGGCCAGCGGGGACTCGCAGGTCGCCTTGGCCAGGGTGACCGTGCCCTCGATGTCGGCGACGTTGAGCTTCAAGGGGTTGACGGAGACCTTGAGTTCGAGGGCGGTGGCGGCGGCCGTACGGGTCGTGGTGCGCCGCTGGGCCAGGTCGAGGCGGACCTCGCCGACGCCGGGCACCTTGACCTCGGTCGGGCCGCCGACGGTGAGCGTGACGCGCTTGCCGAGGACGGTGACGGAGCCGAGGACGTTCGCCGAGGCGGCCGGTGCCTTGCCGGCCTCGCAGGTCGCCTTGGCGGTGACCGTGCCGACCTCGATCAGGGACAGCAGGGGCAGGCCGGGTACGTGCAGCTTGGCGTCGACGAGCCGGACCGAGCCCTCGGCGCGCCGCGCGGTCACGGTGGCCTTCGCGGAGGCGACGTCCGCACCGAGGACGGTGAACGGCTTGCCGCCGGCCACGCCGTCGAGCCGGGCGGACAGTGCGGTCTTGTCGGCGCTGCGCGGTGCCGACACCTCGTTGAGGGAGACCGCGAGCGGGACATGAACGGTCTTGTTGAGCAGGGACACGTCGAGCCCGGTGCGCAGGACGACGGCGGAGGCGCGACCGTGGTCAGTGGTCGCGTGCGCGGCGCCCGCGCCCAGGACCGCGGGCGCCGCGGCGAGGGCGGTGACCGTCGCCACGGCGGCGAGACGGCGTGCGGGCATGCTGAAGTTTTTGCTGTTCAAGGCGGTGGGACCCCCAGTGGGAACATGCTTGGGACCCGTCAACCTTGTACGCGGTGTGGGTGAACGGTCAGCGATCCCGGGCTACTTCACTCAAACGTGGATATGCCGTACATCGTTTCGAATCACCGGGCACGCGCGTTCCCCTACTGCACGATCCGCCCGTTCAGCACCACCCGGCGCGGCGCGGCCAGCACCCGTACGTCCGCGCGCGGATCGCCCTCGTACACCACCAGGTCGGCCGGCGCGCCCTCTTCCAGCCCGGGGCGGCCGAGCCAGGCGCGGGCGCCCCAGCTGGTCGCCGACAGCGCCGCGAGGGGCGGGATGCCCGCGGTGACCAGCTCGGCGACCTCCTCGGCGACCAGGCCGTGGGCCAGTGAGCCGCCGGCGTCCGTGCCGACGTACACCGGGACACCGGCGTCGTAGGCGCCCCGCACGGTGTCGTAGCGGCGCTCGTGCAGCCGGCGCATGTGTGCCGACCAGCGCGGGAACCTGGTGTCACCGCCGGCGGCGAGCTGCGGGAAGGTGGCGATGTTGACGAGGGTCGGGACGATCGCGACGCCGCGCTCGGCGAAGAGCGGGATCAGGTCGTCGGTGAGGCCGGTCGCGTGCTCGATGCAGTCGATGCCCGCCTCGACGAGGTCACGCAGGGAGCTCTGGGCGAAGCAGTGCGCGGTGACGCGGGCGCCGAGCCGGTGGGCCTCGGCGATGGCCGCCTCGACCGCTTCGCGCGGCCAGCAGGGCGAGAGGTCGCCGAGGTCGCGGTCGATCCAGTCGCCGACCAGCTTGACCCAGCCGTCGCCGCGCCGGGCTTCCTGGGCGACGTACGCGACCAGGTCGTCGGGCTCGATCTCGTGCGCGTAGTTCCTTATGTAGCGGCGGGTGCGGGCGATGTGCCGGCCGGCCCGGATGATCTTCGGCAGGTCCTCGCGGTCGTCGACCCAGCGGGTGTCGGAGGGCGAGCCGGCGTCCCGGATCAGCAGGGTGCCGGCCTCCCGGTCGGTGAGCGCCTGCTTCTCGGCGGTGCCGGCGTCGACCGGGCCGTGTGTGCCGAGGCCGACGTGGCAGTGCGCGTCGACCAGGCCGGGCAGCGCCCAGCCCTCGACGGTACGCACGTCACGGGCGCCGGCGGGGCGGTCGTAGGTCACCCGGCCCCCGACCACCCACAGCTCGTCGCGGACATCCTCGGGCCCGACGAGGACCCGCCCCTTCACGTGCAGCACCGCGCCATCGCTCATGACCGCACCTTAACTACCTAGGGCTGGTCCTTCCCCACCTGGTCGGAAGTCTCCTCCTCCACCTCGGCCATCGCCGGGTCGAGCAGGCGGGAGAGGAAGTGGCGGGTGCGCTCGTGCCGCGGGTCGCCGATGACCTGCTCGGGGGTGCCGTCCTCGACGATCACGCCGCCGTCCATGAAGACGACCCGGTCGGCGACCTCGCGGGCGAAGGTCATCTCATGGGTGACGACCATCATCGTCATGCCCTCGGTGGCGAGCATGCGCATGACGGCGAGGACGTCGCCGACCAGTTCCGGGTCGAGCGCGGAGGTCGGTTCGTCGAAGAGCATGACCTCCGGGCCCATCGCCAGCGCCCGGGCGATGGCCACGCGCTGCTGCTGGCCGCCGGAGAGGGAGGAGGGGTACGCCTCCGCCTTCTCGGCCAGGCCGACGCGGGCCAGGTTCTCGGCGGCGATCCTCGCGGCCGTCGCCTTGTCCCGCCCGAGGACCCGGCGCTGCGGGAGCGTGAGGTTCTCGGTGACGCTCAGGTGCGGGAAGAGGTTGAACTGCTGGAAGACCATGCCGATCCGGCGGCGTACGGCGTCGATGTCGACGTCCGGGTCGGTGAGCTCGGTGCCGCCGACGAAGACCTGGCCCTTGCTGGGCTCCTCCAGCAGGTTCACACAGCGCAGGAGGGTCGACTTGCCGGACCCTGAGGGGCCGATGACACAGACGACCTCGCCCCGGCCGATCTCCAGGTCGATGCCCTTGAGCACCTGGTTGTCACCGAAGGACTTGTACAGGTCCCGTACCTGAATCTCCGGGCGGCTCACCGGATCGCCTCCTGGGCCTTGGACTCCATGCGCCTGACGACATAGCTGAGCGGGATGGTGACCAGCAGGTAGCACAGGCCCGCGACGAGGATCGGCGTGGAGTTGGCGGTCGTACTGGCGAGGTCGCGGCCGAACTTGGACAGCTCCCGCTCCTCCAGGGTGACACCGAGGAACAGCACCAGCGAGGAGTCCTTGAACAGCAGGACGAGTTCGTTGGTGAGCGGCGGCAGGATGATCCGGAAGGCCTGCGGGATGATGATGGAGATCATGGCCTTGGCCGGCGAGAAGCCGAGCGAACGGGCCGCCTCCATCTGTCCCTTGGGCACGGCCTGGATGCCGGCGCGGATGGTCTCCGCCATGTACGCGGCCGAGACCAGGCCGAGCGCGATCGCGACCTTGCCGTAGGTGCCGCCGGGGATCTCCGTGCCGGGGAAGGCGAGGGGCACGGCCACGCCGACGAAGATGAAGATCAGCAGGGCGGGCAGGCCCCGGAAGATCTCGATGTAGACGCTCGCCAGCCAGCGGTACGGGCCCACGGAGGACAGCCGCATCAGCGCGATGGCCATGCCGAGGACGAGTCCGACGACAAAGCCGGACAGCGTGTAGAGCACGGTGTTCTTCAGCGCCAGTGTGATGACGTCCGGGAACATCTGCCGGGCGATGCTGCCCTGGGCGAACTGGTTCTGCAGCCGCCCCCAGTCCGCCGCGGCCGCGAAGGCGGCCACGGCGGCGACGAAGACGACGTACTGGATGCCCCGGGACAGGCTCCGCTTCTGACGGCGGGTCAGTCCCTTTTTCCTCGGCTGGAGTTGTACGTCCGTTTCGGTCATGAGGCGGCGGGCGAGGCGACGGAGGCGTTGTACGGCCCGATCCACTGCTCGTAGATCTTCTTGTAGGTGCCGTCGGCCTTGGCGTCCTTGAGGGCCTTGTTGATGGCGTCGAGCAGCGCCTTGTTGCCCTTCTTGACCGTGAAGCCGTACTGCTCGCCGGTCTTGAGGTTGTCGACGACCTTGAACTTCTCGGCGTTGGCCTTGTCCTTCAGCCACCCCTGGACGACCGGGTAGTCGATGACGACGGCCTGGACCTGGCCGGTGCGCAGGCCGTTGAGGACCGCGTCGGAGGACTCGAAGGAGATCGGGTCGAAGCCCTTGCCCTTGACGTAGTCCTCGCCGGTGGTCTGCGCCTGGGCGCCGAGCTTCTTGCCCTTGGCCTTGACGTCCGCGAGGGAGTTGACGCCGCTGTTCTTGTCGACGAGGACGGCCTGGGTGGCCTCGAAGTACGGGTCGGAGAAGTCGACGTTCTTCTTGCGCTCGGGCGTGATCGTCATGCCGGCGGCGGCCAGGTCGCACTGGCCGGAGTTCAGGAACGCGCCGGTCTTGAAGTTCTCGAAGGGCGTGTCGAGGATCTGCTGCTTGACGCCCAGGTTCTTGGCGACGAGGTCGATGAGGGAGACGTCGAAGCCCTGCACCTTGCCGTTGATCTCCGACTGGAACGGCGGGTACGGCAGGTGGGTGCAGGTGGTCAGCTGACCGGCCTTGGCGATGTGGACCCCCTTGACGGTGGCACCGCCGCTCCCGCTGCCGTTCGAGGAGCAGCCGGCCACGACGAGGACCAGCCCGGCGGTCGCGGTGGTGGCAGCCAGGAGGCGGGTCCGGCGTCCGAGGAGCGTTTTCATGGGGGGGATCTTCTCTGTGGGGGACCTGTGAGTTCCGATTATAAGGAAGGGTTTGAGTCTCTCAAATCAAACCCATGGTTGGGGAGCCGTTCGACCTAAGATCGGTGGAGTTGCCCCCGAGTATGAAGAGAGCGCCGCCGTGTCCCACCCCTTCCTCGACCTGCCCCCGCTGAGTGCCGAGCGCTTCGCCGCCGTCGAGGACGGGGTCGCCCGGCTGCTGGACACCCGGCAGGACGTGCTGATCACGCAGGGCGAGGCGCTGCTGCCGCTGGAGGGCGCGATCCGCGCGGCGGCCGGTCCGGGCACGGTGGCCCTGAACGTGATCACGGGACCGTACGGGCAGACCTTCGGCGACTGGCTGCGCGACTCCGGCGCGACCGTGTACGACGTCTCCGTTCCCTTCCACACGGCGGTCACGGCCGAGCAGATCCGGGAGGCGTTCGCCGAGCACCCCGAGGTCGACTTCGTGTCCCTCGTCCACGCGGAGGCGGCGACCGGCAACACCAACCCGGTCGCCGAGATCGGGGAAGTGGTACGGGAGCAGGGCGCGCTGTTCTATCTGGACGCGGTGGCCTCCGTGGGCGCGGAGCCGGTGCTGCCGGACGCGTGGGGTGTGGACCTGTGCGTGATCGGGGCGCAGAAGGCGATGGGCGGCCCGGCGGGTGTGTCGGCGATCTCGGTGAGCGAGCGGGCGTGGGCTCGGATGGCGGCCAACCCGAACGCGCCGCGCCGCTCCTATCTGTCCCTGCTGGACTGGAAGGAGCGCTGGATCGATGCCGGCCGCAGGGTGCTGCCGCATGCTCCGGCCCAGCTGGAGATGCTGGCGCTGGAGGCGTGTCTGGAGCGGATCAAGTCGGCAGGCCTGGAGGCGGTGATGGCCCGGCACCGGCGCGCCGCGCTGGCCACGCGGGCGGGTGCGGTGGCGCTGGGCGGCGGTCTGGAGCCCTTCGTGCACGTGGACGCCGAGGCCGCGCCGGTCGCGACGACACTGAGGACGCCGCCCGGCGTGGACGCGTCGGCGGTCGTGGCCAAGGCCCTCAGTGAGGCCCCCGGGCTGCCGCTGGCCGCGGGCGGGGGTCCCCTGGCCGGGGAGATGATCCGCGTGAACCACTATGGCCCGCACGCCCGGCAGAACCTCGTGGAGTCCTGCCTCACCGCGCTGGGCTCGGCACTCACGGAGTTCGGGGTACCGGTGAACCACAAGCGAGCCCGAGGGGCCGCCGACGCGGCCTGGGCGCAGGTGCGGTAGCGCACATACGCCGGGCAAGCAGTGGCCACGCCCGTCTCGCCGCGCCCGGTGGCCTGCCAGGTCGCCTCCTGGCGGATGCGCAGGTGCTCCGAGCGGGGCGGCTGCGCGGATCGCGGATCGGCGGTGGTCTGCTCCAGGCGTTCGTGTTCCGCTCGCTCGCGCTGTCCGTCGCCCCGGCCGAACCGGCGTGCCACGGCCGCCCGCAGCCCGGTCCAGGCATCCGTACCGGCGGCCGGCGCCGTCCACGCCACGTTGTCGTACCCCCGTGCCATGCTGCCGCCATGACCACACCCCAGGCGCCCCAGACCCTTCCCGACGGCCGGCCCGTGCCCGCGATGGCCGGACCCGAACGCCCCATGCTGGAGGGCTGGCTGGACTTCCACCGGGCCACGCTGGAGCTGAAGTGCCGGGGGCTGGACGACGGTCAGGTGCGGCTGGCCTCGGCGGAGCCGTCGTCGCTGACGCTGCTCGGACTCGTCCAGCACCTCGCCGAGGTCGAACGGAACTGGTTCCAGCGGGTGCTGGCCGGGCGGGAGGTGCCGCCGGTGTTCGAGGAGGAGACGGGGTACGCCCTTGATCCGGGGCGGGGGCTGGCGGACGCGCTGGAGGTGTGGCGGCGGGAGATCGCGCGCGGCCGGGAGCTGCTCGCCGAGCGGGATCTGGAGGACACCGGGCGGATCGTCGACGAGCCGATGGCCGGTGTCGAGGTCAGTGTGCGCTGGGTGCTGATCCACCTCATCGAGGAGTACGCCCGGCACAACGGACACGCCGACATTCTGCGTGAACGGATCGACGGCACCACCGGATTCTGAATTCAATTTACTTTCACAATTCCCGCCAATTCCCAGGACGATAGCTTCCCATCTTCTTCTGCCCGCTTTTTGCGAGGCTAAACCGGGCAGTTTTCCAGCGGGTTTCCGGCGGTTTCCGGGGTGTGACACACTCCACACAGGCAGGGCTTTGTCCCGGTTTGACGTGGGATAATTCAGGCATTTCATAATGCCCTCTGTGCGGCACAGCGACGGCGCCCGTGCATTTCCTAATTCGCCTCGCTAAATTCGTGCCGCATGACTGCCGCACCCGCAGACCTGCTGATCGACCAGCCGGCGGTGACCGACGGAGCCGCGCTCTGGCGTCTCGCCAAGGACTCGAAAACCCTCGACCTGAACTCCTCGTACAGCTATCTGCTGTGGTGCCGGGACTTCTCCGGCACCTCGGCGGTGGCACGGGGCGCGGACGGGGAGCCGGTCGGTTTCGTCACCGGCTATGTGCGGCCGGAGCACCCCCGCACCCTGCTCGTCTGGCAGGTGGCCGTCGACTCCGCCCACCGCGGCCGCGGCATCGCCGCCGCCCTGCTGGAGGGGCTGACCAGGCGCCTCGCCGCCGAGCGCGGCATCACCGACGTGGAGACGACCATCACCCCCGGCAACACCGCCTCCGAGCGGCTGTTCACCTCGTTCGCCGCCCGGCACGGGGCACGCCTGGAGCGTGAGGTGCTGTTCCCCGCCGAGCTGTTCCCGGACGGCCCGCACGACCCCGAAGTCCTCTACCGCATCGGTCCGCTGACCGACTTCACCGCCCACTGAGGAGCGATTCACCGTGACCATCACCCAGCCCGACCTCAGCGTCTTCGAGACCCTCGAGTCCGAGGTGCGCAGCTACTGCCGCGGCTGGCCCACGGTCTTCGACCGCGCACAGGGCAGCCGGATGTACGACGAGGACGGTCATGCCTACCTCGACTTCTTCGCCGGTGCCGGTTCACTCAACTACGGCCACAACAACGCCGTACTCAAACGGGCGTTGATCGACTATCTGTCCCGGGACGGGGTGACCCACGGCCTGGACATGTCGACCACGGCCAAGCGGTCCTTCCTGCAGGCCTTCCAGGATCTGGTGCTGCGCCCGCGCGATCTGCCGTACAAGGTCATGTTCCCGGGGCCGACGGGCACCAACGCCGTGGAGTCGGCGTTGAAGCTGGCCCGCAAGGTGAAGTCCCGCGAGGCGATCGTGTCGTTCACCAACGCCTTCCACGGGATGTCGCTGGGGTCGCTCGCCGTGACCGGCAACGCCTTCAAGCGGGCCGGCGCCGGGATCCCGCTGGTGCACGGCACGCCGATGCCGTTCGACAACTACTTCGACGGCACGGTCCCGGACTTCCTGTGGTTCGAGCGGCTGCTGGAGGACCAGGGCTCCGGGCTCAACAAGCCCGCCGCCGTGATCGTGGAGACCGTGCAGGGCGAGGGCGGCATCAATGTCGCCCGGCCCGAGTGGCTGCGCGCGCTGAAGGAGTTGTGCGAGCGGCAGGACATGCTGCTGATCGTCGACGACATCCAGATGGGCTGCGGCCGTACCGGTGCCTTCTTCTCCTTCGAGGAGGCCGGGATCACGCCCGACATCGTCACGGTGTCCAAGTCGATCAGCGGCTACGGGCTGCCGATGTCGCTGTGCCTGTTCAAGCCGGAGCTGGACGTCTGGGAGCCGGGCGAGCACAACGGCACCTTCCGGGGCAACAACCCCGCGTTCGTCACCGCCACCGCGGCCCTGGAGACGTACTGGACCGACGGCTCGGCCATGGAGAAGCAGACCCGTGCCCGTGGTGAGCAGGTCGAGCAGGCGCTGATCGCCATCACCGAGGAGAACCTCGCCGATGTGAAGGAGTACCGCGGGCGCGGCCTGGTGTGGGGCCTGGAGTTCCGCGACAAGGACCGGGCCTCTCGGGTCGCCCGGCGGGCCTTCGAGCTCGGGCTGCTCATCGAGACGTCCGGCCCGGAGGGCGAGGTCGTCAAGTTGCTGCCCGCCCTCACCATCACCCCGGACGAGCTGGACGAGGGCCTGAGCACCCTCGCCCGCGCCATCCGCGAAACCGTCTGAACCGCAAGCCGACCAGGAGGAAA
Organism: Streptomyces sp. NPDC001709; assembly: GCF_053596375.1. Taxonomy (NCBI): domain Bacteria; kingdom Bacillati; phylum Actinomycetota; class Actinomycetes; order Kitasatosporales; family Streptomycetaceae; genus Streptomyces; species Streptomyces sp. NPDC001709. The sequence goes on from NZ_JBSFGB010000017.1 coordinate 89,960, forward strand.
GCACCACCGTGATCGTCCGATCGTTCAAGGACATCGAAGGCACCGACCGGCACGTCAAGGCGAAGTCCGGCACCTGGGAGAGCAAGCGGATCGTCCTGGCCAAGGAGCGGGTCGGCTTCTCCCTGCACGAGACCATCCTGTACGCCGGCACCGAGACGTCGATGTGGTACGCCAACCACATCGAGGCCGTCGTCTGCACCCGGGGCGAGGCCGAACTCACCGACCACGAGGCCGGGAAGACGTACACCATCACGCCCGGCACCATGTACCTCCTCGACGGGCACGAGCGGCACACGCTGCGGGTCAAGGAGGACTTCCACTGCATCTGCGTGTTCAACCCGCCTGTGACGGGACGGGAGGACCACGACGAGAACGGCGTCTACCCGCTGCTCACCGAGCCCGAGGAGGTGTGAGAACCCATGACCGCTGCCGGCATCACCGATCTCTACCCGACCCGCGGCACCACCGAGGTGACCGTCCCGCGCCAGGACCCGGTCGTGTGGGGTTCCCCGGACACGCCGGGCCCGATCCCCACGGCCGATCTGCAGGCGTACGAGCGTGACGGCTTCCTCGCCATCGACCAGCTGATCACCCCGGACGAGGTCGAGGTCTACAAGCGTGAGCTGGACCGGCTGGTCACCGACCCGGCGATCCGCGCCGACGAGCGCTCCATCGTGGAGCCGAAGTCCAAGGAGATCCGCTCGGTCTTCGAAGTGCACCGGATCAGCGAGGTGTTCGCGACCCTGGTGCGCGATCCGCGTGTGGTCGGCCGCGCCCGGCAGATCCTCGGCTCGGACGTGTACGTCCACCAGTCCCGCATCAACGTCAAGCCGGGCTTCGGCGCGAGCGGCTTCTACTGGCACTCGGACTTCGAGACCTGGCACGCCGAGGACGGCCTGCCCCACATGCGTACGGTGTCCGTCTCGATCGCGCTGACCGAGAACCACGACACCAACGGCGGCCTGATGATCATGCCGGGCTCGCACCGGACGTTCCTGGGCTGCGCCGGCGCCACGCCCGAGGACAACTACAAGAAGTCGCTGCAGATGCAGGACGCGGGCACGCCGTCGGACGAGGCACTGACCTCGCTGGCCGGCGAGCACGGCATCCGGCTGTTCACCGGCAAGGCCGGCTCGGCGACCTGGTTCGACTGCAACTGCATGCACGGCTCGGGCGACAACATCACGCCGTTCCCGCGCAGCAACGTCTTCATCGTGTTCAACAGCGTGGAGAACACGGCGGTGGAGCCGTTCGCCGCGCCCATCCGCCGACCCGAGTTCATCGGGGCGCGGGACTTCACGCCGGTGAAGTAGCCGGCCGGGAAGACCGGGCCGGGGCCTCCTCGTGTGGGACGGGGAGCTCCGTGCCACAGCAGTGGGCCTCCGCGTTCCGTGCGGGGGCCCACTGCTGTGTGTCAGAGCGCCGGATAGTCGGTGTATCCCCCGGCCCCGCCGCCGTAGAAGGTCGCCGGGTTCGCGGTGTTGAACGGGCCGCCCGACTTCAGCCTGGCCGGCAGGTCGGGGTTGGCGAGGAACAGCCGGCCGTAGGCGATCAGGTCGGCCGTGCCGTCCTCGACGAGGGAGAGCGACTCGGGACCGGTCGGGCCCTCGGTCGCGGGGTTGAGGACGAGGGCGCCGCCGAACCGCTTGCGCAGCTCCAGCGTCAGCCCGCGGACGTCCGGGGCGGCCTCCAGGATGTGCAGATAGGCCAGGCCCAGCGGCTCCAGCGCGTCGACCAGCGCGGTGTACGCGGGCTCCGGCTCGGGCTCCTCGTCGCCCAGGTTGCCCGGGGACAGCCGCAGTGCGGTGCGCTCGGGGCCGATGGCCTCGGCCACGGCCCGGGCGGTCTCCACGGCGAACCGGATCCGGCCGGACACCGAGCCGCCCCACTCGTCGGTTCGCCGGTTGCTGCCGGGTGCCAGGAACTGGTGGATCAAGTAGCCGTTGGCTCCGTGGAGTTCGACTCCGTCGAAGCCCGCCCGGACGGCGTTCCGCGCGGCGGTCGCGAAATCGGCGACGGTGGCGTGGATCTCGTCACCGGTCAGTTCGCGGGGCGTGACGAAGTCCTTCGGCCCCTCGTGGGTGTAGACCGTGCCGTGCGCGGCGACCGCGGAGGGCGCGACGTTGACCAGTCCGTCGGGCAGCAGGTCGGGGTGACCGATCCGGCCGGTGTGCATGAGCTGGGCGAAGATCCGGCCTCCGGCGGCGTGCACGGCGTCGGTGACCGCGCGCCAGGCGGTGACCTGGTCGGGGCTGTGCAGGCCCGGGGTGTCCGGGTAGCCCTGGCCGATGACGGAGGGCTGGATGCCCTCGGTGACGATCAGGCCGGCGGAGGCGCGCTGGGCGTAGTACTCGGCGGTGAGGGCGGTCGGCAGGCCGCCCGGTACGGCACGGCTGCGGGTCATCGGGGCCATGGCGATGCGGTTGGCCAGGCGCAGGCCCGGGAGGTCGATCGGGTCGAATGCGGTGGTCATGGTTCTCCCCACGGGTAAGAATTATGTGGCCGACCAAGTAATGCCGTCGAGGCCACCCTACACCGATTCATTGGCCGACCAAGTAAATAGCCGTGGGTACCCTTCGAAGACCCTTCGAGGACCCTTCGGGGACACTCGACGCAACGTCGAACAGGCGCGGGAGCAGCGATGGACGCCACCAAGGAGCCGGCAGCAGCGGGCGCGGCCGGGCATGCCCGTGCGCTGCCCGCGGCCGCCCGGGGTGGCCCGGTCAGCCACGCGCTGAGCCGGGTCGCCCGGCTGCACCGCACGGCGGCCGCCGGGCTGCTGCGCGAACTCGGGCTCTACCCGGGCCAGGAGTTCGTCATGATGCACCTGTGGGAGAGCGGCCCGGCCCGGCAGTCGGACCTGATCCGGACGCTCGGCCTCGACCCCTCCACGGTGACCAAGATGGTCCAGCGGCTGGAGCAGGCCGGGCATGTGCGGCGGCTGCCGGACCCGGCGGACCGGCGCGCGGTGCTGGTGGAGGCGACAGACTCCGGCGCCCGGCTGCTGACCGAGGTGGAGCGGCTGTGGAGCGAGCTGGAGGAGCAGAGCTTCGCGGGGCTGGCCCCGGCCGAGCGCGAGCAGCTGCTCACGCTGCTCGGCCGGGTCGAGGCCAATCTGTGCGAGGGGAACCCGGAGCGGGGCTGAGCGGTCAGCCGGACAGCACGTCCAGCAGGCGGTCCACGTCCGCCTCCGTGTTGTAGAGGTGGAAGGACGCGCGCAGATTGCCCGCACGATTGGAGACCTCGATGCCGGCTCGGCTCAACTCCGGCTGGCGGGAGCCGAGTCCGGGGACGGAGACGATCGCCGAGCCGGGGGCGGGCAGCGGTTCGTGGCCGAGCGAGGCGAGTCCGGTGCGGAACCGGTCGGCCAGCGCCAGGTCGTGGGCCTGCACGGCGGTCACGCCCAGCTCCTCGATCAGGGCGAGCGAGTGACGCACCCCGGCGTGGGTGAACAGGGCGGGGCTGACGTCGAACCGGCGTGCCGAGTGGGCCAGTTCGAGCACCGGGCCGTAGCAGCTGGTCCACGGTTCCTCGGCCGCCATCCAGCCCGCGAGCAGCGGGGACAGCCCGCCGAAGTCCTCGGGGACGACGAGGAAGGCCGCCCCGTGCGGACCGAGCAGCCATTTGAAGGTCGTCGCCACGGTGAAGTCGTAGGCACCGGCGTCCATCGGCAGCCAGCCCGCGGCCTGGGAGAAGTCCACGTAGGTGCGGGTGCCGTGGACGCGGGCCGCCTCGCGCAGGGCGGCGAGGTCGGCGACCCGGCCGTCGGCGGACTGTGCGGCGCTGACCGCGACCAGCGCGGTGCCGGGGCGGACGGACTCGGCGAGGCGCTCCAGCGGCACGGCGCGGACCTTGAGGTCGCCCCGCACATGGAACGGGTTGAGCACGGAGGTGAAGTCGTCCTCGGCGGTGAGCACTTCGGCGCCCGTGGGCAGCGAGGCGGCGATCAGGCCCGTCTGGGAGGAGACGGACGCGCCCGCCGCCACCCGGGCCACCGGCACCCCGGCCAGCCGGGCGAACGCGGCCCGGGCCCCCTCGACGTCGTCGAACAGCGGATCCAGCGGCCGTCCCTCGGCCCGGATGACCGCCGCCTCGTGCAGCGCGGCGACCGTGCGGGCCGGGAGCAGGCCGCTGCTCGCGGTGTTCAGATAGGTGTTCTTCGGGCTGAACTCGGCGCGGACGAGGCTCTCGAAGGTCTCCATGACCCCACTGTGCGGGTCATGGAACTCCCCGTCCATTGCGAATTTTTACGTGGATTCGCTTAGGAGGCCTTATACATCCGCGCCGACCTGCGGTTTCAGCCCTGCTGCGGCACCGCGCACCCGTCCGGCCCACAGGCCTGGGCGTCCTCCTGGTCGACCGGCTTCAGCGGGGAGTGCTCGCCCCAGGCCTGGGTCAGCGCCCGGGTGAAGACCTCGGCGGGCTGGGCGCCGGAGACGCCGTACTTCCGGTCCAGGACGAAGAACGGCACGCCGGTGGCGCCGAGCTGGGCGGCCTCGCGCTCGTCGGCGCGGACGTCGTCGGCGTACGCCTTCGGGTCGGCGAGCACCGCGCGGGCGGCCCCGGCGTCCAGTCCGGCCTCGGCGGCCAGCTCTACCAGGCGCTCGTCGCCCTCGGTGAAGACGGACCGCTCCTCGGCGAAGTTCGCCCGGTACAGGACCTGGATCAGCTCGTCCTGCCTGCCCTGCTCCTTGGCGAAGTGCAGCAGGCGGTGCATGTCGAAGGTGTTGCCGTGGTCGCGGCCCCGGGTGCGGTAGTCCAGGCCCTCGGCGGCGGCCTGGGCACCCAGGTTGTCCTCGCCGGCCTCGGCCTGCGCCTCGCTCATGCCGTACTTCCTGGTGAGCATGGTGATCACCGGCTGGACATCGCCCTTGGCGCGGCCGGGATCCAGCTCGAAGGAGCGGTGCACCACCTCGACGTCGTCGCGGTGCGGGAAGGCAGCGAGCGCCTTGTCGAAACGGGCTTTTCCGACATAACACCAGGGGCAGGCGATATCGGTCCATATTTCGACGCGCATGTCTTCGGCTCTCCAGGTCGTACGGGCGCGGAGACTCTCTCCACACCGGTACATGAACGTTCAAGCAGCGCGCATCATTCCCCGCCCCTGCTTCATTCCCCGGTCACGGAGAAGCGCAGGAAGAGGTGGTGGTCGCCCTCGGCGGGCGGGTTCTCCGGGTCGGCGACCCAGCCCTGGCGGGCGTAGAAGGCCTGGGCCCGCTGGTTGTCCACGTGTACGTCGAGTACGGCCGCGCGCTTGCCGTCGGCGTGCCACTCCTCCACACAGGCGGCGTGCAGGGCCGTGCCGATGCCGGAGCGCCAGTGGTCGGGGTCGACGTGGAACTGGAACAGCTTGACCGTTTCCGCGGGTGCGCCGTCGGGGGTGCGGAAGGAGGCGATGCCGACGATCCGGCCCTGCTCGACGGCGCACAGCACATGGCCGTCGGGGCGCTCGATGGACCCGCGCCAAGCCTCGCACCAGTCGAAGTCGGACTGGGGGGCACCGTGCGGGTAGTACGTCGAGCGGGCGCGGGAGTGCAGGTCGGCGATGGTCTCGGCCTCGGCGGGCACGGCGGTACGGATCATCAGACCGCCGGTCACGCGTTCACTGATCATGCTACGGAGGACGTGACCGCCGGTTGTCCGGTTCCGAGGCGGCTGAACTGGGCCCGGTACGCGCTCGGGGTGAGGCCGGCGCGGCGGACCAGGTGGGTGCGCAGGGAGTCGGCGGTGCCGAGGCCGCAGGCGGCGGCCACCTGGTCCATGGGCAGGGTGGTGGTCTCCAGGAGTTCCTTGGCGCGCTCGATGCGCTGGTGCAGCAGCCATTGCAGGGGGCTGACGCCGCTCTCGGCGTGGAAGCGCCGGGTGAGGGTGCGTACGGAGACCCCGGCGTGCCGGGCCAGGTCGGTGAGGGTGAGCGGCTTGTCGAGGTTGCGCATGGCCCAGCCGCGGGTGTCGGCGCAGGCGGTGCCGCGCTCGGGCGGCAGCGGGGTGTGGGTGAACTGGGTCTGGCCGCCGGGGCGGACCGGGGCGACCAGGGCGAGGCGGGCGACCTCGTTGGCGACGGCGGCGCCGTAGTCGGTGCGGATGAGGTGCAGGCACAGGTCGATGCCGGCGGCGTACCCGGAGGAGGTGAGGAACTGGCCGTCCTGGGCGTAGAGGACATCACCCTGGACCTCGATATCGGGGTGCCGGCGGCGCAGTTCGGCGGCGTGCGCCCAGTAGGTGGTCGCCTTGCGGCCCTTGAGCAGACCGGCCTCGGCGAGCGAGAAGGCGCCGGTGCAGATGGAGGCGATGCGCACGCCCGCGCCGGCGACCTCGCGCAGCACCTCCAGCACGCGCGCATCCGGCGAGAAGGGCTTGCCGGTGCCCGCCACGATCACGGTGTCCGCCTCCCGCAGCGCCTCCAGACCGTGCGGGATGTGCAGGTCGAGGCTGCCGGTGGTGGGCACGGGGCCGGGGTCGGGTGCGCAGATCACCACCTCGTAGCCGGGCCGCCCGTCGACCTCGACCTTGTCGAACAGCAGCTCGGGGATGGCGAGGTTGAACATCGACACGGGCGGGGACGCGACGACCGCGACTCGCAGCATGGCCAGAACCTCCGGATGCATGGCGTTCAGGCCACTACTGTACGCGGGGAGAGATCCGCAGCATGGAGCCATGCCAACCAACCAGAGCCTTCGAGCCATCCAACTCCCCTCGAAGAAGGGCGGGTTCGAGTCCGGGCACACCCCCGCCCGCGCCCTGACCGCCGCCCTGCTGGGCTTCGCGTTGATCACCCTCGACGCGTCGGTGGTGAACGTGGCCCTCCCGGCGATCGGCTCGTCACTCGGCGGCGGGATGTCCGGCCTCCAATGGGTGGTGGACGCCTACACGCTGGCCTTCGCCGCCCTGATGCTCTCCACCGGCGCCTTCGCGGACCGGGCCGGGGCCAGCAGGGCGTACGCCCTCGGCATCACCGTCTTCACGCTCGCCTCGGCGGCCTGCGGACTGGCGCCGACCCTCCCGGTGCTGATCGGCGCCCGCGTGGTGCAGGGCGTCGCGGCGGCCGTCGTCCTGCCCGCGTCGCTGTCCCTGGTACGGCAGGCGTACACCGATCCGGCGCAGCGCGCGCGGGCGGTGGCGCTGTGGGCGGCCGGGGGCTCGGTCGCGGTGGCGCTGGGTCCGGTGGCGGGCGGGGCGCTGACCACGGCCTGGGACTGGCGCGGGATCTTCTTCATCAATCTGCCGCTGGGCGCGGTCGCCCTGCTCATGCTGCTGCGTGCCCCGCGCTCCGAGCGCCGCCCGGCACCCCTGGACCTGCCGGGCCAGCTCACGGCCGTGGTCGCGCTGACCGCCCTCACCTTCGCGGTCATCGAGGGCGGTACGACGGGCATCGCGGCCGGGGCCGTGGCGGTGGCGGCCGCCGCGCTGTTCGTCTGGATCGAGTCACGGCAGCCGCACCCGGTCGTGCCACTCGGGCTGTTCCGGGACCGGGCGGTGCGGGTCTCCGTGGCGGCCGGGGCGGCGTGCAGCGTGGCCTTCTACGGCGTGGTGTTCCTCTTCTCGCTCTTCTTCCAGCAAGTGCAGGGCCGTTCGGCGCTCTACACCGGGCTGCTCTTCCTGCCGATGTCCGGGCTGATCGCGGTGACCAACGTGGCCTCCGGGAAGCTGGCCGGCCGTTACGGCCCCCGGCTGCCGATGCTGCTCGGCCAGGCGCTGGCCGTGGCCGGCCTGCTGGGTCTGCTGACCGTCGGCTCCGGCACGCCCGCCGCCGTGGTGGCCGTCCTGCTCGTCCCGGTGGCCCTCGGCTGCGCGCTGACCGTCCCGCCGCTGACGGCCGTGATGATGGACGCCGTACCGGCCGAGCGGGCGGGCCTGGCCGCCGGGGTGCTCAACGCGGCACGCCAGGTGGCCGGGGGCCTCGGGATCGCGGTGTTCGGCGCGCTGGTGAACGGCGGTTTCGCCACCGGGATGCGGGCGAGCCTGGCGCTGGGTGCGATCCTGTTCGCCCTGACCTTCGTCCTCAGCTGCCGTCTCGGAGGTCGTCCGGCCAGCCGGGCCGGAAGGTGAGGTGGTCGTACGTCACCACGCACCCCTCCCCCAGCGGCGCCTGGGTCATGAAGCCGACCAGCGCGTCGCCGGTCTCCTTCTCGTCGCCCAGGGTGAACAGCCGGACGAAGGTCCAGCGTTCACCGTCCCGGGAGGCGTGGAAGGCGAAGGCCCGCCCGGTGCGGCTGACTCGCAGCCATACCGAACTCCCCTCCACCGTGAAGGAGTTGGCGTCGTCGGAGTGCCCCCGGGTGACCACCGTGCAGACGGTGGGCACGTCCGGGGAGTACTCCAGGCACAGCTTGGCCCAGGCCCGCTCGCCGACGTGGACGTACAGCGCGCCCGCGTCGAAGGACGCGTTGAACCCGACGGTGACCCGGGCGATCAGCTGGAAGTCCCCTTCCGGCGCCCCCAGCAGCCGGGGCGCGTCGGAGGCGGGGTCCAGGGCCTCCCCGGTGGGCGTGACGAACCGGTCCTGCCGGGGCCCGGCCCATCCGGTCAGTACGCCGTTCTCGTAGGACCAGTGCCCGTCGGGGCCGTAGGTGCGCAGGAGGAAGGGGAGTTCGGGAAGTTCCACGTCCATGGTCCGATTGTCTCAGGAGAACTTTTCGAGGCCCGCGCTACCGTTCCAGAACCCCGTTGAACCTCCGGGGAAGTCCCAAGGGGTTCTCGTCCTTCAGCTCGGCCGGGAGCAGGGCGGCGGGCGCGTTCTGGTACGCGACCGGCCGCAACCACCGCTCGATGGCCGTACCGCCCACGGACGTGGACGTGGACGTGGTCGCGGGGTACGGCCCCCCGTGATGCTGGGCCGGTGCCACGGCGACCCCCGTCGGCCACCCGTTGACCAGCACGCGGCCGGCCAGCGGAGTCAGCTCGGCGAGAATCTCCGCGCCCCGGCCGTTGCCGGCGGCCTCCTCGGCGGACAGCTGGACCGTCGCGGTGAGGTTGCCGGGAAGGCGGGACAGCACCGCGGCGGCCTCGGCTTCGCCGTCGTACCGTGCCACCACGGTGACCGGCCCGAAGCACTCCTCCAGCAGCAGGTCGTGCGCCCCCGGCGAGGCCAGCCTGTTCGCCGGCACGGTGAGCAGCCCGGCGCTGACGGTGTGCGCGCCGCCGGCCCCCGGGGTGACCGGGGAGTCCACGTCCGCGAGGCGGCCGCGCTCCTCGACCCCGGCGATGAAGTTGTCCCGCATCCGGTGGTCGAGCAGCACCCCGGCCTCGGAGTTGCTCACCGCGTCCGTCAGGGCCTTGAGCAGGCCGTCGCCCGCCGCGCCGGACGGCACGAGCACCAGGCCCGGCTTGACGCAGAACTGCCCGACTCCCAGCGTCATGGACCCGGCGAGCCCGATACCGATCTCATCGGCCCGCTCGGCGGCGGCGGCCTCGGTCACCAGGACCGGGTTCAGCGAACCCAGCTCGCCGTGGAACGGGATCGGCACGGGACGCGCGGCCGCGGCGTCGAAGAGGGCACGCCCACCCCGCACCGACCCGGTGAAGCCCGCGGCGGCGACCAGTGGGTGCTCGATCAGCTCCACGCCCGCCTCGAAGCCGTGCACCAGACCGACGACGCCCTCGGGGATGCCGTGCTCGGCGGCGGCCCGGCGCAGCACCTTGGCGACCAGCTCGGACAGGGCCGGGTGGTCGGGGTGGGCCTTGACGACGACCGGGCAGCCCGCGGCCAGCGCGCTCGCGGTGTCGCCGCCCGCCACGGAGAAGGCGAAGGGGAAGTTGGAGGCGGAGTAGACCGCGACGACACCGAGCGGGACCTTGTAGCGGCGCAGGTCCGGGACGGGCGGGGTCGCGGTGTCGTCGGGGTGGTTGATGACGACGTCCAGGAAGGCGCCCTCGTCGACGATGCCGGCGAAGGCCCGCAGCTGGTAGCTGGTGCGGGCGAGTTCACCGGTCAGCCGGACCGGGCCGAGGGCGGTCTCGGCGTCGGCGGTCTCGACCAGACCGTCCCTGGCCGCGTCCAGGCCCGCGGCGGCGGAGCGCAGGAACGCGGCGCGTACGGTGCGGTCGGCGAGGGCACCGCGCGCGGCGTGCGCCGCCTTGACGGCCGCGTCCACCTCCTGGGCCGTGGCCTCCACCGCAACCTGTTCACGCTGCTTCCCGGTGCGCGGGTCGACACTCCAGACTGGTGCTGCTGCCACCGCGGGTCCCTCCACATGTCATGCCGCAGTACGGGGTCATCCATCAGCGATGTTCGATATACTGAACGCTGTCTCTGATGATGAATATGCTGTCGGAGACTATTTGGCGTCCAACGAAGGGGTCAAGGGCGATGTCGGCAGGCGACACAGGCGGCGGCGCGCAGGTCAAGTCCGCGGTACGGACCGTTGAACTGCTCGAGTACTTCGCCGGCCGGCCCGGCATGCACTCCCTCGCGGCCGTGCAGGAGGCCGTCGGGTACCCCAAGTCCAGCCTGTACATGCTGCTGCGCACGCTCGTGGAGCTGGGCTGGGTGGAGACGGACGCGACCGGCACGCGGTACGGCATCGGGGTGCGGGCGCTGCTGGTGGGCACGTCGTACATCGACGGCGACGAGGTGGTGGCCGCCGCCCGGCCGACCCTGGACCGGCTCTCCGACGACACCACCGAGACCATCCACCTGGCCCGGCTCGACGGCACCAATGTCGTCTATCTGGCGACCCGCCAGTCCCAGCACTATCTGCGGCCCTTCACCCGGGTCGGGCGCCGGCTGCCCGCCCACTCCACCTCCCTCGGCAAGTCGATCCTCGCCACGTACACCGACGAGCAGGTGCGCAAGCTGCTGCCGGAGACCCTGCCCGCGCTCACCGAGAACACCATCACCGACCGGGAGAAGCTCATCGAGGAGCTGCACCAGGTACGGGAGCAGGGCTTCGCGGTCGACCGCGAGGAGAACACGCTGGGCCTGCGCTGCTTCGGCGTGGCGATCCCGTACCGCACACCGGCCCGGGACGCGATCAGCTGCTCGGTGCCGGTGGCCCGGCTGACCCCCGCCCACGAGCAGATGATCAAGGACGCCCTGTTCGACGCGCGCGACCGTCTGGCGCTGGCGACCCGGCGACTCTGACCGCGAGCGGCCGAGCGCAGGCGCGCCGGCCGTGACGTCGCGGCGCAGATGCGCCGCCCGTGGCGTCGCCGCTCGCCACCGGTACCGCCGCGGGCGCGTCGGCTGTGCTGTCGTTGGCTGGGGGCCGCCGCCGTCGTAGGGTCGGGTCTCATGGAGATCGCGCTGCGTGCCGTGCGGGACAGTGATCTGCCGGTGTTCTTCCGGCAGATGAGCGACCCGGAGGCGCTCCTCATGGCCGCGTTCGGACCCGAGGACCCGGCGGACCGGGACGCCTTCGACGCCCAGTGGAAACGCATCCGCGCTTCCTCCGCCGTACCGCGGACGGTGCTCGTCGACGGGCGGGTGGCGGGCAGCACCGCGGTCTACGGGGAGCCGGGCGAGCGCGAGGTGACGTACTGGATCGACCGCGCGTACTGGGGTCGCGGCGTGGCCACGGCCGCGCTGCGGGCCCTGCTCGCCGAGGTCCCCGAACGGCCCCTGTACGCGCGGGCGGCGGCCGACAACACCGCCTCGCTGCGGGTACTGGAGAAGTGCGGGTTCCGCGAGAGGGCCCGGGCACGGGGTTACGCCAACGGGCGGGGCCGGGAGATCGACGAGGTCGTGCTCGTCCTGGAGGGCTGAGCGTCTCCCCCGTGCGGCGGAGACGGATCGTCGGGCCGCAGGAGGTGAACACCCCGGGCGGCGCGGGAGCGTTGCGGCATGACGATCTCGACGGCCGCTCTCCCTGGCGGCATCTCCGCGCGGCGCCGTTCGCTCCGGCTCGTGGCCATCGCCGCCTGCCTGCCGTATCTGTCCCTCAAGTTCGCCTGGATCGCCGGGAGTCACCTGGGCATCCCGGACGGCAGCCCGCTGCTGGAGCACCGGCTGACCATGGCGCTCACCAACGGCCTCACCGTGCTGATGGACGCGGCCGTCGTCGTGCTGGCGCTGCTGCTGACCCGACCGTGGGGCCGGCGGGTGCCGGCCTGGCTGCTCGCGGTGCCGATGTGGTGCGCCGTGGGGCTCCTCGCCCCCATCATGGTGGGCTTCCCGCTGCAGCTCGTCCTGCACGGCGGCGGGGGCGGCAACGCGACCGACAAGCCCTTCCTGGACGACTGGGTCTTCGGCGTGGTGTACAGCGGGTTCATCGTGCAGGGGCTGGCGCTGGGCGCGCTGTTCGCCGGGTACGCCCGCGAGCGCTGGGGGCGGCTGTGGCGCGGGCGGGTGCGGGAGCTGCCGGCCGGGGCCGGGACGGCGGCGCGGCGGCTGACGGCGGTGACGGCCGTGTCGGCGGCGCTTGTCGCGCTGCTCCCGTGCGCGGTGCGGCTGCTGCGGGGCTGCGGGGCGATCGCGATGGACGGCGGCGGGGACGGGGACCGGTCCATGGAGTTCGTCTACGTCCTCTTCCTCGCCGCGGCCGTCACCGGCGCCTGGCAGCTCGCCTTCCGCCGGGGCCGTACGCTGCCCGTCGCCGTGCCGCTGGCGCTGGCCTGGACCGGTTCCGGAGCGGTGGCCTGCTGGGGCGGCTGGATGTCGCTGGCCGTGCTGGTCACGGGCGACGGGCCGACACCGCTGACCGGCCTGACCTACGCTGGGCAGATGATCACCGGCCTTCTCGTGGCGACCGTCACCGCCCGCTTCCTCGCGGACCGGTCCGGCAAGGTCCCGCAGTGACGCGGATGTCGAGGCCGCTCTTCGGCGGGCGGGCGCGGCGCCGCTGGATCCATCTGATCCTGGGCGGCGCCCTCGCCATGCCGTACGTCCTCGTCGGCTCGGTGATCATCGGGCCGTTCACCGGCGTGGACAACGTCTTCGGCTCCCTTCCGCTCCAACTCGGCTCCTTCGGCATCGGGTTGCCGATCGCCGCGATCACCTCGCTGTTCCCGCTGACCCGGCCGCTGGAGTCCGGGGCGGCGCGGGCCCTGTGCGGGATCGACGGGGACGCCCTGGCGCACGGGCCGGCCCCCACTCCCGCCGAACGGGCGCGTACGGCGGCCTGGTTCACGCTGCACCTCGGTCTCGGCGGGATCATCTCGGGCATGACGCTGTCCGTGCCGCCGTTCGCGGGGGCGCTGATCGTCCTGCCCCTGTTCGTCGCGCTGGGCCACCCGCTCGGCCTGCCCGAATCCCTGCACCACGGCTGGGTACTGGCGCTCTCCCCGGTCGCGGGCCTGGCCGCGCTGGTCGCGCTCGCCGCGTGCGCCGCCGGTTGCGGGGCGCTGCTGGCCCACTGGGCACCCGCACTGCTCGGGCCCACCCCTCAGGACCGGCTGGCCGCCGCCGAGGCCCGCGCCGCCGACCTCGCGGTACGCAACCGGCTCGCCCGCGAGCTGCACGACTCCGTCGGGCACGCCCTGAGCGCCGTCACCCTCCAGGCGAGCGCGGCCCGCCGGCTCCTCGGCACCGACCCGGAGTTCGTCCGCGAGGCGCTGGCCGCCATCGAGGAGACCACCCGGCGTACGGTCGGCGAACTCGACGCCGTGCTGGGCGTGTTGCGGGACGGTGACGCGCCGGGCACCGCGCCCGCGCCGACCCTCGCGAGCGACCTGGACGGGCTGCTGCGCCGGACCCGGGCCGCCGGGCAGCGCGTGACGGCCACCGTCGCCGCCGACCCCGCCGCGCTGCCCCCGCTGGTCTCCCGGGAGGCGTACCGGATCGTGCAGGAGGGCCTGAGCAACGCCCTGAAACACGCCGCCACACCGGTCACCGTCCATATCGCCGGCGCCGGCGGCCACTTGGAGATCACCGTCGAGAACCCCCTGGGTACCGCGGCGGCACCCCGCCCCGGCGGTGGCCATGGTCTGCGGGGCATCGCCGACCGGGTGCGGCTGCTGGGCGGCACGGCGGAGGCGGGGCGATCCGGGAACTCCTGGCGCCTGTCCGTACGGCTGCCCCTGACCATGCAGGCCGCGGCGGCCGACGCGCGCACCCGACCGCTCCCGAAAGGAACCGCATGAACCCGCCCGCCATCCGGATCGTCCTCGCCGACGACGAGCGCATGGTCCGCACCGCCCTGCGCGCCATCCTCGCCGCCGAGCCCGGCCTGGAGGTGGTCGGCGAGGCGACGACCGGCGCCGAGGCCGTGTCGGTGGTCCGGGAACTGCGGCCCGACGTCGTGCTCATGGACGTGCGGATGCCGGAGATCGACGGCATCCGGGCCACCGAGCAGATCGTCGCCGGCATGGAGCAGCCGCCGCGGATCGTCGTCGTGACCACCTTCGAGAACGACTCCTATGTGTACGAAGCCCTGCGCGCCGGTGCCGCCGGCTTCCTGCTGAAACGGTCCGACGCCGACGCCCTGGTACAGGCCGTACGGCTGGTCGCGCGCACCGACAGCCTGCTGTTCCCGTCGGCGGTACGGTCCCTCGCGGCCGCGCACGCGCACCGGGCCGCCCCGGCCGCGCCCTGGGTGAGCAAGCTCACCGGACGCGAGCGCGATGTGCTGCGGCACATGGCCGGCGGACTGACCAACGCCGAGATCGCCCGGCATCTGGACGTGGGCCCCGCCACCGTGAAGTCGCACGTCGCGGCGGTCCTGGCGAAGACGGGCGCCCGGGACCGCACCCAGGCGGTGATCGCCGCGTACGAGGCGGGTTTCCTGAGCGCGGGATGAGAAATCGGGGCGTACGGGAACGATCGGCCCCCTCTCGATCGTCTTCGGAGCGGGATGAACAAGACGATCAGGCGGGCGTCCGTCTTCGCGCTGCTGCTCGTGCTCGCTCTGCTGGTCAGGGCGACCTGGGTGCAGTTCTACGACGGCAAGGCCCTCGCGGACGACAATGACAACCGGCGGAACGTGATCCAGACGTACTCACGGCCGCTCGGGAACATCATCGTGGCCGGAGACGCGATCACCGGCTCCACCCGGACCTCGAAGAGCGACCTCGCGTACAAACGGACGTACAAGGACGGCAAGCTCTACGCGGCGGTGACGGGCTACGCCTCGCAGGCCTATGCGCCCACGCAGCTGGAGGGCATCTACCAGGACCTGCTCAACGGCACGGACAACCGGCTGAAGACCGTGATGGACACGCTCACCGGCAAGCGCGCCGAGCCGGGCAACGTGCTCACGACGATCGACCCGGACGTGCAGAAGGCGGCGTACCGCGCCCTCGGCGACAAGAAGGGCGGGGCCGTCGCGATCGACCCGAAGACCGGCAAGGTCCTCGCGGCGGTGTCCACGCCGTCGTACGACCCCTCCGCGCTCACCGACGCGAACACGGCCGGTGTGGCCTGGAAGTCGCTGAACGCGGACAAGGACAAGCCGCTCACCAACCGCGCGCTGCGCCAGCCGCTGCCGCCGGGTTCGACGTTCAAGCTGGTCGTGGCGGCGGCCGCGCTGGAGGACGGGCTGTACAAGAACGTGGACGACCCGACCGACAGCCCCGACCCCTACACCCCGCCGGGCACGACGCACGTGCTGGTGAACGAGAACAAGTCGGCGCCGTGCAAGAACGCCCCCATCCGCGTCGCCCTGCAGTACTCCTGCAACAACGTCTTCGGCCATATGGCCGTCCAGCTCGGCCAGGACAAGGTGAAGGCCATGGCCGAGAAGTTCGGCTTCAACGACGACAAGCTCGATGTGCCGGTGCGCTCCTACGCCAGCGTGTACCCCTCCCGGATGGACCAGCCGCAGACCGCGTACTCCGGCATCGGCCAGTTCGATGTCACCGCGACCCCGCTGCAGATGGCCATGGTGTCCGCGGCCATAGCCAACGGCGGCAAGCTGGTCTCGCCGCATATGGTGTCGCAGATCACCGACAGTGGCGGTGAGGTGTTGCAGAACTACGACGACAACACGGACAGCAAGGAGATCGTCTCCGCCTCCACCGCCGAGCAGCTCCAGTCGGCGATGGAGACGGTGGTCAAGGACGGCACCGGCACGAACGCCCTGGTCGACGGCGCCACCGTCGGCGGCAAGACCGGCACCGCCCAGCACGGCGAGAACAACAGCAAGACGCCCTACGCCTGGTTCACGTCCTTCGCCAAGTCCGACGGCAACGGCAAGGAAGTGGCGGTCGCCGTGATGGTGGAGCAGTCGGACGCGGCCCGGTCGGAAGTGAGCGGTAACGGCCTGGCGGCGCCGGTGGCCAAGGCGATGATGCAGGCGGCGTTGAAGTAAGGGTCCCGGCCCTCACTTCACCCCGAGAATCTGCTCGATCGGGTCGATCGCGAAGTACACCAGGAACAGCACCGAAACCCCCCACAACAGCCAGTTGACCTCCCGCGCCTTCCCCAGCACCGACTTGATGCCGACGTAGGACACAAAGCCCGCGCCGATCCCGTCGGTGATGGAGTAGGTGAACGGCATCGCGGCAATCGTCAGGAACGCCGGGATGGCGATCTCGTACCGGTCCCAGTCGATGTGCTTGACGTGGGTCATCATCAGGAAGCCCACCGCGATCAGCGCGGGCGCCGCCGCCTGGAGCGGGACGATGGTGAGCAGCGGGGTGAGGAAGAGGGCGAGGCCGAACAGGCCGCCGGTGACGAGGTTGGCGAGGCCGGTGCGGGCGCCCTCGCCGACGCCGGCCGCGGACTCGATGTAGGCGGTGTTGGAGGAGGCGGAGCCGAGACCGCCGGCGACGGCCGCGGCGCCGTCGATGAAGAGCACGCGGCCGATGCCGGGTACCTGCCCCTTCTCGTCGAGCAGTCCGGCCTCCGCGCTGATGCCGACGATGGTGCCCATGGCGTCGAAGAAGTCCGACAGGATCAGGGTGAAGACCAGCAGGACGGCGGTGAGGACGCCGGCCTTGGCGAAGCCGCCGAACAGGCTGAAGTGACCGATGAGCCCGAAGTCCGGGGCCGCGACGACCTTGTCGGGGACCTTGGGCGTGGTCAGGCCCCAGCTCTTGATGTCGGCGACGGCGTTGACGATGATCGCGACGACGGTCATCGTCACGATGCTGATGAGGATCGCGCCCTTCACCTTCCGGGCGAGCAGGGCGATGGTCAGCAGCACGCCGAGACAGAAGACGAGCACGGGCCAGCCGGTCAGGCGTCCGACGGCGCCCAGTTGCACGGGCACGGTGGTGTGCGCGGCGTCCGGGATACGGCTGACGAACCCGGCGTCGACGAAGCCGATGAAGGCGATGAACAGGCCGATGCCGACGCCGATGGCCTGCTTCAGCTGCTGCGGGATCGCGTTCATGATGGCCTTCCGCAGTCCGGTGAGGACCAGCAGGCAGATGACCAGTCCCTCCAGGACCACCAGGCCCATCGCGTCGGGCCAGCTCATCAGCGGGGCCAGCTGGAAGGCGACGACGGCGTTGAGGCCGAGGCCGGCGGCGATGGCGAGCGGGAGATTGCCGCCGACGCCCATCACGATCGTCATCACACAGGCCACCAGCGCGGTGGCCGTGACGAGTTGGCCGGTGTCGAGCGCGTGCCCGTACTTGTCCTTGGCGCTGCCCAGGATGATCGGATTCAGGACAAGGATGTAGGCCATGGTGAAGAACGTGGCGAAGCCGCCGCGTATCTCCCGGCCGAGCGTGGATCCCCGCTCGGAGATCCTGAAGTACCGGTCCACTGACATGGTCCCACTCCTCGTCACCTGATGATCGGCTTGCGGATGCTGGCTGGATTGTTCCCCTGTTCAACCTGTTTCAGGTTTTCTCTGTGTTACGGAATCCGGTTCGGCGACGACCTGGCGGCGGACGCGCTGCTGGCGCTGTGGCACCGCTGGGACCGGGTGCGCGCGGCCGACCACCCGGTGGCGTACGCGCGAGGCGTGGTCGCCAACCTGGCCCGCACCCGGATCCGCAGGGCGGTGCAGACTGCCGTTCCGCAAACGGGCGTGCGTGGTGCTGCGGCATGCGTGCGACCTCTCGGAGAAGGACACGGCGCTCGCGCTCGGGGTGCCGGTGGGTACGGTTAAGAGCCAGACGTCCAAGGGCATGGCCGAACTGCAGCGATTGATCGGCCCCCAGGGCGATCCGCGGCGGGTGCACGCGGCGATGGCCGCCCGGGGCGGCGAGAGCGGAGGAAGGAACCGATGAGGCAGCAGGACGTGCACGACGAGCTGCGCGCCCGGCTGCACGAGGCGGCCGAGGCCCACGAACCCGACCGGGCGCGCATCCTGGCCCGGGTGGAGCGCGGTATGGCGATGCCGTCCCGTCCCTCCGGCCACCGGGCCACGCGTCCGCCGCTCCTCGGCTGGGTGCGGGTGGCCGGCGCCACGGCGGCGGTCGCCGGGGTGCTCGCCGTCGGCGGGTACGCGGTGGCCTCCGCGGTCCACGGCGACCAGCCGGCCCGGCAGACGGTCGCGGTCTCCCCGACGCCGAGTTCCTCGCCGAACGGGACCGCGCGCCCACCGGCGCATTCCGCCGATCCGGTGCCGGGTCCGGGCACCCCGCGCCCGTCCCGCACCCCGAGTGCCACACCTTCCCGGACACCGACGGCCTCCCGGCGACCGCCCGAGGCACACGGCGAGCAGGACGGCCCCCTGTGGTCGGACGGCTCGGTGGACCCGCACAGCAACGACTTCTGGGCGCAGAGCGATCTGACCCTGAAGACGTCCGAGCAACTGACTGCCCTCACCGTCGAGTTGAAGGTGGCGCAGACCGGTGGGGTGGCTTCGACGGGTGCGTGGCGCTCGCTGCCGGAGGACGACTTCACGCAGGCGGTCGAGGAGAGGGACGGGTTCGTCGTCTACCGGTGGACGCTCAAGGAGGGCCGTACGGTACCGGCGGGGCAGTGGGTGTTCGCGGGGCAGTACGACCATGCGCGGGGCGGGCGCGACGCGAAGGGTGACAGCTACACGATCACCGGTACTGCCGCGGGGCATGTTCATGCGGTGACCGGTGACTTTGCCGCGCATGAGAGCCAGGGGGGCAATTCTTGAGTGGCGTCTGCCGGCCGGCCCCCGCCACGGCACGGTGCTGCCGGTGACGGGGGCCGGGTACGAGCGGCTGCGGGGTCGTCAGGAGACGAAGTAGGTCGGGTTCGGGATCTTGTACGTGCGGCCGGTGTAGCCACCGTCGAGGTCCGAGTACTGGTCGCCGAAGTCAGCGATGATCTTGTATCCGAGGTCGTCCTCGATGTGCTTGCGCGTCCCGGACTTGTACTGCACGGTCGTGCAGTTCCAGGCGGCCGGGGTGGCGCAGTCGCTCAGGTAGACCGGCGGGTTGGCCTTGTCCTTGAGGAACATGTGGTCGGCGTCGAGGTTCACGTCGGCGCCGACCTTCTTCAGGTTCGCGACCGCGGCGGCGCGCTGGGCCTCGCTCAGACCGGAGTTGTAGAAGACCTCGACGCCCTTGGACGCGGCGTACTGCACCAGCTCGGGGCTGCCGAAGACGGCCGGGCGGTCGGCGCGGTTCACGTAGTCGTTCCACGTGGTGGGGTTGAACGTGTAGTTGTAGCGCTTCTCGTAGTCGAGGCTGAGGAGCAGCGTGTCGTCGATGTCGAAGACGACGGCCGGCTTCTCGCCGTGACGGTGCGCCTTGCGGGCCGCCTTGTCGATGTACCGCTTGGCGCCGGCGTCGATGTCGGCCAGGTCCTGGGCGTACGGGCTGTCCGGGGACGCCTGGTAGACGCCGTTGCTGTCGGCGTGGGTGCCGTAGTAGGTGTCGATGTCCTTCACCAACTGCCCTATGTTGTAGGGCTCGTGGGTGGAGTTCGCCGTCGACTGCCCGGCGGTGGCCGTGCCCGCGCCGTACAGCGCGAGACCGGCGAGAGCACAGGCGGCACCGGCGGCGACGGCTCTGTGGGACTTCCGCATGGATTCTCCGGATCTGGTGAATGAGAGTGATGTACCAGGTCAGGGACTATCTACGCGCATAACAACCGACGCTGCGAGGCCTGTTATCCGATCGATACACATTTCCCCCTACGGACCGCGTCTCCACGGACCACCCGTGAGCAGGCGGAGAAGGGCACGGCGACAATGACCCCGTGATGACTGTGCAGTTCACGGTTCGGCCCGGACAGGGTGACGCCCACGGTTTCGACATGGGCGACATGACCGTCACCGGGGACCTCGGCACGGCCGACTCGGCCGGTCACGTCCCCGATCAGGGCATGATGATCTACATCTCGGTCGTCCGGTTGCTGGACAGCCTGCGCGGCTTTCTGCGGGGTGACGCCCGCGTGCTCAGCTTCACCGGTGCCGACACCTCGTTCGGTCTTGTCGTACGACGGACCAAGGACGGCCTGTCGGTCGCCGGCGAGAACGGCGTCGTCGCCCGGACAACCGCTCCGGAGCTGGCCTCCGCCGTACTGCACGCGGCGGAGGCCCTTGGCCGCGGCCTTCCTCCGCACGACACGGTCAGGTTCGACTGGGAAAGCGCCATCGCAGATTTCCGCCCCCTCGTAGCAGGCGGCAAGCGATGAGCACCGGGCGCCGGGAGAGCGAGCCTCGGTACCGGCCGGAGCATTTCGTCGTCGACGGAGCCCTGCGTGACGTCTGTGTCCTCGGCACCGCGCTCGAGGACTGGCGGCGCGTGTTCGGGGGGCTGCACGTACTGCCGGGGAGACACGTCCTCACGTGGACGCTCGCCGGCGTCACCGACACGAGCGTGCCGGACGCCGCTGTCGTCTGGTCCCGGCTAGGGCAGGATCCGGAGGAATCGGTGAGCCTGGCCATCGACATCGGAGGTATGTGGTTCACCTGCTACTTCTTCGAGATCGAGGAGATCGGGTTCACCTTCGATCCGCGCGATGTGGTGGACCCGGGGACGTTCGCGCGTGTCCGCGACTTCGTGACATGGCTGGGGACATCCACCGGCCGAGAAGTCATCGTGACCATGGAGAGCACCGACCACGCCACCATCCCCGCGCTACTCCGCTACCGCCCCCCGTCCTCATGACAACCGCCCCCCTCGCTCCCCTGCACCGACGCCTCCTCACCAAGCTCCTCGAAGTGGATCTCACCGGCGCGCGCGAGCTCAGAGCCCAGGTCCCGGAGGCCGGAGCTGGTCGGCGAGTTGCTCGTCTGGGTGGGCGGCGGCAGGCTGTCCGCCCTCGAGTACTCGTGGTACGGCAGCGCCGCTCCGACCGAGCCGCCGGAGCCCGGTCTTGTCACCGTGACGGTTCAATGAGGCGCCGATATGGAATTCAGCAGGAGCCTTCCTTGCCGAGAGGATGGCGGCCATGAGGTTCATCAAGGCCCATTGGCAAGAACACGGGTTCTACGTCGACCCCTCCGCCTATCTGGACGAACTGCCCGGCCTGCGTGGCGTACTCCCGCCGGGTGCCTGGGCGTTCGCCTCCGATCCCGGGCACTACGACATCGCGGCCGCCACCCGCTGTGTGAAGGACCTGGAGCTGGCCGGGATGCAGCTTGCCGCCGACAAGA
The DNA here is from genome assembly GCF_053596375.1 of Streptomyces sp. NPDC001709. Lineage (NCBI taxonomy): Bacteria > Bacillati > Actinomycetota > Actinomycetes > Kitasatosporales > Streptomycetaceae > Streptomyces > Streptomyces sp. NPDC001709. Next base: position 111,313 of record NZ_JBSFGB010000017.1, read on the forward strand.
GCGGGGGGCTGGTGCTGGAGTTCGCGCCGAACCGGTGGAAGCACGACGTGGGGCTGCGCATCAGCTACTCGGGCGTGCGGCACTTCTCCATCGATCGCCACCGTGCGTTCGACTGGCTGCTCGTCGACACCGTGCTGCTCGACGAGATCCTCCCGGACGAGGACCGCGACGAGAAGGGCGACAGGGACGGTGCCGGGAGTGGCGGTGGGTGTGTGCACGAGATCGCGCTCACCGACGCCTCGATCACCGTCCGCTGTCAGGATCTCCGGGCGGAGTGGGGCGGCAGGGGGTGACGAGGGGGGTCAGTTCATCGTCGCCCCGATCCTCGTGCTTCCCGTCGTGAGGAACGTCGTCGACGGCAGGGGGCCGTCCGACCTGCGGGCGTTGTACGTCGTCGTCGCGTCCATGGAGACCAAGGACGGCATGGAGATGCCGGAGTCCCAGTTGTCGCCCGCCGAGACGACCGAGGACCCCTTGTTGGGGCGAGGGCATGGCTGTGCTCCTTCGCGGTGCGGCTCGGGGAGAGGGACGGCCGGGGCGGGCGGCGCACGCCCCGGCCGGTGGTTCAGCGCAGGCGCCCGGCCCCCGCGCATACAGCGGGTGCAGGAAGCGCTTGCTCCATGCACATGGGTGAAGCGCTTCACCAAAGGGGATGCGGGGTTCAGCCGGCGTACGGGTCCGGCACCGTGCCCGGTCGGGCCAGGAACTCGAAGTCGCAGCCGGTGTCGGCCTGGGTGATGTGCCCGTTGTGGAGGACGCCGTAGCCGCGCTCGTACCGGGCGGGCGGCGGCGTCCACGCGAGGCGCCTGCGCTCCAGCTCCCCGGCGTCCACGTGGAGATGGAGGCTGCGGGCGGCGACGTCCAGGGTGATGAGATCGCCGGTGCGCACCAGCGCCAGCGGCCCGCCGACGTACGACTCCGGGGCCACGTGCAGCACGCAGGCGCCGTAACTCGTGCCGCTCATCCGGGCGTCGGAGATCCGGACCATGTCCCGTACTCCCTGCTCGAGCAGGTGGTCGGGGATGGGGAGCATGCCGTACTCGGGCATGCCCGGGCCGCCCTTGGGTCCGGCGCCCCGGAGCACCAGCACGCTGTCGGCGGTGATGCCGAGCGCGGGGTCGTTGATGGTGCGCTGCATGGTCTTGTAGTCGTCGAAGACGACGGCCGGGCCGGTGTGCCCGAGCAGGCGGGGCTCGGCGGCGATGTGCTTGATGACGGCGCCGTCCGGGCAGAGGTTGCCGCGCAGGACGGCGACCCCGCCCTCGCTCGCGACCGGGTTGTCGCGCGGGCGGATGACGTCGTCGTCGTGCACCTGGGCGCCTGCCAGCTGCTCGCGCAGGGTGTCGTACGACACCGTCGGCCGGTCCAGATGGAGCAGGTCGGTGATCCGGGACAGGAAGCCGGGCAGGCCGCCCGCGAAGTGGAAGTCCTCCATCAGGTAACGCCGGCCGCCGGGGCGGACGTTGGCGAGGACCGGCACGGTCCGGGCGATGCGGTCGAAGTCGTCCAGGGTGAGCTTCACCCCGGCTCGGCCCGCCATGGCGATCAGATGGATCACGGCGTTGGTGGAGCCACCGAGGCCGAGGACCGTGGTGACGGCGTCCTCGAAGGCCTCCCGGGTCAGGATCCGCGACAGCCTCCGGTCGCCGCGCACCAGCTCCACGGCCGTCATCCCGGCCTTGGCGGCCATCCGGTCGTGCCCGGAGTCGACGGCGGGGATGCTCGACGCACCCGGCACCGTCACGCCGAGGACCTCGGCGGCGGCGGTCAGCGTGGACGCCGTACCCATGGTCATGCAGTGCCCCGGCGAGCGCGCGAGCCCGCTCTCCAGCTCGCCCATCTCGCAGTCGCCGATGAGACCTGCCCGCTTGTCGTCCCAGTACTTCCACATGTCCGTACCGGATCCGAGCACCTCTGACCGCCAGTGCCCCGGCAGCATGGGCCCGGCAGGCACGAAGACAGCGGGCAGATCGACGCTGGCCGCGCCCATCAGCAGCGCGGGCGTGGACTTGTCGCACCCGCCCATCAGCACCGCCCCGTCGACCGGATAGGACCGCAGCAGTTCCTCGGTCTCCATCGCGAGCAGATTCCGGTAGAGCATCGGCGTCGGCTTCTGGAAGGTCTCGCTCAGCGTCGAGACCGGGAACTCCAGCGGAAAGCCGCCGGCCTGCCACACCCCCCGCTTCACGGCCTGTGCGCGATCCCGCAGGTGCACATGGCACGGGTTGATGTCGGACCACGTGTTGAGCACGGCGATCACGGGCTTGCCCAGATGCTCCTCGGGCAGGTACCCGAGCTGCCGGGTCCGGGCCCGATGGCTGAACGACCGCAGCCCGTCGGTCCCGTACCACTGATGGCTCCTCAGCTTCCTCATATGGACCATCCGGCGGCGATGGCGGCGACCTCGGCGCGCTCGTCCTCGGGCAGCGGTCTGCTGGGCGGGCGGACCTCGCGGCGGCACAGGCCGAGGGCGGAAAGGGCTTCCTTGACGACGGTGACGTTGTTCGCGGAGCCGTGGGCAGCTCGGAGTTCCTCGAAGCGGCGGATCTGCTCCCAGACCTTCATGGCGGCCGGGTAGTCGCCGGATCGAAGCGCTTCAATCATGTTCAGCGAAACGGCCGGGGCGACGTTCACGAGCCCGGAGGTGAAGCCGGTGGCGCCCGCGGAGAAGTAGGAGGGGGCGTACGGCTCGGCGAGGCCCGCGACCCAGACGAAACGTTCGAGGCCGGCGTCACGGGCGAAGCCCGCGAAGCGCGCGGCGTCCGGGACCGCGTACTTGACCCCGATGACATTCGGGCAGTGGTCGGCCAGTTCGGCGAGCCGGGCGCCGGGCAGCTGTGCGTTGCGAATGTACGGCACCACGCCCAGCTCGGGCGCGGACTCGGCGATGGCGCGGTGGTAGTCGACCCAGCCGGCCGCCGAGACGTACGGGTGGACGGGCTGGTGGACCATGACCATCCCGGCGCCGAGGTCGCGGGCGTGCCGGGCGGAGGCGATCGCGGCGAGCAGGTCGTGGCCGACGCCGACGAGGATCGCGGCGCGGTCGCCGGCCTCCTCGACGGTCGACTCGGTGACCAAGCGGCGCTCTTCGGGGGTGAGGGCGTAGAACTCGCCGGTGTTGCCGTTCGGGGTGAGGGTGCGGATCCCGCCGTCGAGCAGGCGACGCAGCAGGGCCCGGTGGGCGTTCTGGTCGACGGCGCCGTCCGCGGTGAAGGGCGTCACCGGGATGGCCACCACGTCGGCCAGGGCCGCCCGTTGGGACTCGAACGTCACGCTGCTCATAGATGCCCTTCCTCTGGATGGGGCTCGGGGAAAGCCCGTGCCACGAACGACGCGATGTGGGCGTGCAGGGCGCTCGCCGCGCCGTCGGCGTCGCCGTCGAGCGCGAGCCGCAGGATCTCCCGGTGCTCGGTGGCCTCCCGCTCCCAGGAGGGGTCGGCGGCCCAGGCGACGGCGGAGACCAGGGCGGCCTGGTCGCGGACCTCGTCCAGCATCCGGCCGAGCAGCGGGTTGCCGCACGGCAGGTAGAGGGCGCGGTGGAACTCCCGGTTGGCGAGGGAGCGTTCGGCGGCGTCGGTGGCGGCGTCGGCCCGGGTCAGCGCGTCGCGCGCGGCGTCGAGGGACGCACCTCGCCGGACGGCCCTGCGCAGCGCCTCCGGTTCCAGCAGCAGCCGTACGTCGTAGACCTCGCGCGCCATGTCCGCGTCCACCATGCGCACCGTGACGCCCTTGTACTGGCTCATCACGACGAGACCGGTCCCGGCGAGCGTCTTCAGCGCCTCGCGCACCGGGGTCTTGGACACCCCGAACTGCGCGGCCAGCTCCGTCTCGACCAGGGCCTGTCCGGGCGTCAGCTGCCCGGTGAGGATGCGGTGTTTGATCGCGTCCAGCACGTACTGCGTGCGGGACGGGATCGGGGTGGGCGCGGAGGTCATGCGGCTCTCTCGGATCTCACGTATCGCGTCTCATATATGACGTACGAAGTGTGACGCGATGAAGGTAGGAGGGGGCCGGTGTTTCGTCAATGCCTCTGACAAAAGGAAGTCGGAGGTGTCGAAAGGTGTGGGTGTCGGAAGGTGTGGGTGTCAGAAGGTGTGGGTGTCAGAAGGTGTGGGTGTCACCCTCGACGGCCATGCGGGTGGGCCGGCCGCAGACCGCGGCGGCGCGTGCGGTGGCCGTCTCACGGGTGAGCGTGGGGCCGACATGGGTGACGAGGAGTTGGCGTACGCGGGCGTCCAGGGCGATGCGCCCGGCGTCCTCCGGTGTCAGATGCACCTGTTCGCCATCGCGATGCGCGTCGATGTCGGCCTCGCACAGGAACAGGTCGGCACGGGTGGCGAGTTCACCGAGTGCGGCGCAGGGGCCGCTGTCCCCGGAGTAGGCGAGGACACTCCCCTGGCACTCGGCGCGCAGACCGTACGCCTCGGTGTCGTGGGCGACGGCACGGGCGGTGAGGCGGAGGTTCCAGTGCCGGACGTCATGGCCGTCGTACAGGGCCCGGAAGTCGAAGACGCCCTTGAGGAAGTCGACGTCCACCCGCCCGAAGAAGCCGGCCAGCCGGTGGGCGCAGTCCTGCGGGGCGTACACCGGGATCGGTACGGCCGGGGTCATCCCGCCGAAGGCGAAGGCGTAGGCGGCGGACAGCAGATCGGCGCTGTGGTCGGCGTGCAGATGGGAGATCCAGATCGCGGTGAGCCGCGCGGGATCCGTGTGCTGCTGCAATGCGGCGAACGTGCCGGGTCCCGCGTCCACCCACACCTCGGCTCCCCCGCCGGACAGCAGGTATCCCGAGCAGGGCCGGCCGGGGCCGGGGTGCGGGGAGGCGGTGCCGAGGACGGTGAGGGTGAGAGGCATGGGGGGAGAGTACGGCCCCCGGTGGCGTCGCCGTCGTCCACTCGTACAAGCGGAACCGGGGCCTTCGGTGACCGTCCCCCTTACGGGGCGGGCAGCGTGAACACCAGGAGCAGCACCCCCAGGGGCGGCACCAGTGCGAGGACCGCCGTCCAGGCGCGCGTCACGGACCAGCGGCGCTTCCAGGGCAGCACCCAGGCCGTGAGCAGGGCGACGAAGCACAGCGGGCCACCGAAGAAGAGCAGGCCGAAGATCCAGGACAGGGACGTGGTCAACGCGGCCGAGCAGTCGTCGGGGCCGCAGCTGTCCGTCGCCATCACGGAGAACCCGGCGAACAGGACGGCGGCCGGACCGAGCACGCCCATGAGAACCGTCGCGATCGCCGGCGCCACCCAGGCCCGGGGGTCGCGCTCACCCTGGTCGGCCGGTCCCGGAAGCGGTGCGATGTGCTGTGTCGTCATGCGGGTAGTGAACCGGTGCGGAGGGGCAGGCCACACCGGTGCACGTACTCAGGTCGTAGGTGTCCGGCTACTCAGTCACCGGGCGCCATCCCGGGTCCCGCCCGCTCAGCCCCACCGCCCGCTCCAGCAGCGGCGCGTCCTCCGCCACCGGGACGACCGGCCCGAAGAGGCCGCCGCCGCGGTTCGAGTCCTCGGCGGCGGCGAGCAGGAAGCCGTGGGCCGAGTCCAGCGCCGCGGGGTCGGGAGCGTAGGGCCGGCCGATGGCGCGGGCCAGGTCCCAGCCGTGGATGACCAGCTCGTCGGCGACGATGGCACCGGCGACCTCGCCCGGCAGGTCCACCCCGCCCGCGCGGGTCATGCCGGTCCAGGCGGCCGGGTCGCGCCAGGCGTCCGCCAGTTCGTCCAGGGCCTTGGGCAACTCCGCACGCCAGCCGGGGCCGACGTCCGGTACGGCGGCGGTCGGGCTGGTGTCGGTCGTCGTACCGAGGTCCTTGCGGGCGGCGTCGCGGAAGGCCACGGAGAGCATGTGGATGTGGCCCAGCAGGTTCCGCACCGCCAGGTCCGGGCACGGTGTGGATACGGTCAGCTGCTCGTCGGTCACGGACTCGGCGAGCCGCGCCACGATCAGGGTCTGCGGGCCGAGGTCGATCATGGTCATGCCGTTACTCCTTCACGGTTGCACGCCTCGTACGAAGGACTGACCGACTGTCTCGCGAAAACTCATCGGCGCCGCGCAGCCACTCCCACGGCGAACGCCCGCCGCGCAGGCACCACACGGCGATCACCGGGTCGCACAGGGCGCAGCCGAACGAGGAGTCGTGGGCGAACGGGATGATCGGGTGGCCCTTGAGGTGGTGCACGACGTCCCAGGCCGTGTGCAGCAGCCAGCCGACGCCGATCCAGGCCCAGGAGTCCAGACCCTTGTAGGCGACGTAGGTGGCCACGGCGGTGAACGCGAACTCCCAGCCGCCGAGGCCGCCACCGCTGAGGTAGGCGGCGCCCGCACCGGCGACCATGACCGCGTTGAAGCGGCGCCGGTGCGGCTCCGGGACGAGGGACATCAGCAGGACGTAGACGAAACCGATGAGAATCGGGGCGAGGTAGCGCATGGCGCCGACAGTAGGTTCGGGCCGGTACGCGCCCCAGGGGCATGAGTGACAGGTTCCGACGGATTGTCGCCGCCGACACGCTGATAGGGCACCTTGCCGATCCCCGCCCGCCCGCCTTAGACCCACGATGAGCGGGCATGACGACTTCCTGGACCCTGGTGCGCGTGCTGCGGGACCGTAACGCGGGGCTGTATCTCACGGGCCTGGTGGTGTCGACCTTCGGCACCTCCTCGCTGTCGCTGGCGGCGGGCGTGTGGGTGAAGGAGCTGACCGGGTCCGACGGCCTGCCGGCCCTGTGCATGCTCGCCGCGTGGGCCCCCACCCTCGCCGGCCCCGCGCTGGGCACGATCGCCGACCGCGTGCGCCGAAAACCTCTGCTCATCGCCCTGAACCTGGGGCTCGCCGCCGCTCTCCTGACGCTCTTCACCATCCACTCGGCCGACGGGCTGTGGCTGCTGTTCACCGTCCTGTTCCTGTACGGCACGGTCGGCGTCGTCGGCGAGGCCGCCGAGTCGGCCCTGGTCGCCGCCGCCGTCCCCGGGGACCTCCTCGGTGACTTCAACGGGCTGCGGATGACCGTCACGGAGGGCATGAAGCTCGTCGCGCCGCTGACCGGGGCGGGCCTGTACACGGCCTTCGGCGGTCCGGTCGTCGCCTGCCTGGACGCGGGCACGTTCGTGGTCGCCGCCGGGCTGTACGCCCTGCTTCGGGTGCGCGAGGAGCGGCCCGTGCGGTCGTCCGGCGGCGGCTGGCGGAAGGAGACCGCCGAGGGTGTGCGGCACCTGCGGGGTCACCCCGGGCTGCGCCCGCTGGTGCGGGCCGGGGGCACGACGATGCTGCTCGCCTCGCTGAGCAGCACGACGGTGTACGCCGTCGTGGACCGCCTGGGCCACTCCCCCGCGTACACGGGCGTGCTCTACGCCGTCCAGGGCGCCGGTTCGGTGACCGCCGGGCTCGTCTCGGGGGCGGCGCTGCGGCGGCTCGGCGGGCGCCGGTTCGGGGCGGCGGGGATCGCGCTGACGGCGGTCGCGGTGGCCGCGCGTGCGGTGCCGTCGGACGCGGTGGCCCTCGCGTCGGCCGCGGCGATCGGTCTCGGCCTGCCCTGTGTGCTCGTCGCCGCGTTCACCGCGGTCCAGCGGGAGACGCCCGGTCCGCTGCTCGGCCGGGCGACGGCCACCGTCAACACGCTGGTGTTCGCGCCCAACGTCGTCGGCCTGGCCGCCGGCGCCGCACTGGTCGAACTCGCCTCACCCGGGCTGCTGTTGCCGCTGTACGGCCTCGGGCTGTTCGGGACGGCGGCCGCCCTGTGTCAGCGTGCCGCCAGTGCCTCGCGCACTGCGGCGAGGTCCGAGTCCGACGCCAACCCGGCGTGATAGAGCCGCAGTTCGGTCGCGCCCTGCGCACGCGCGCGTGCCGCGTCCGCCGCGAGGGTGCCGGGGCTGCCGCCCATGCCGGAGACGACCGTGAGGTTGGCGGCCAGCACGGTCGCCTCGCGCGCGTGCTCGGCGAACGGCGCCAGCAGGGTCGTACCGCCCGTGCACGGGACCACCACGCCGTCGGCGACGGAGAGGACGTGAGCGGGGTCGACGCCCGCGTTGGCGCCGCAGTGGTACGGCACCGGGTCGGCGTGCAGCAGCACCTGGAAGCCGGCGGGGGCCGCTGCGCGGACGGCGGTGACGGCCTCCTCCTGGAGGGTGGCGGCGGTGCCCTCGCGCCACGCGCGCGTACGGACCGCCGCGTCCTCGCCGAGCAGTTTCACGACCGTGGGCCAGCCCCCGTCGTCCGCCGCGCCCCGCCACAGCGGCTCCAGGGCGGACCGCACGGAGGCCGCCAACTCGTCGGGGTCCAGACCCTGTTCGCCGTATCCGGTGCGGCAGGACGGGCAGAAGCACAGGGACATCAGGTACTGCCCGGCCTCCCCGAGGCCGACCCCGGAGGTCTTGTCGTGGGCGTGCAGGTGCTGGATCCCGTACCAGCCCAGGGACTCCAGCTCGGTGCCCTGCGCGCCGGGGCGTACGGCGGCCTCGGCGGCCAGGTCGACCAGGTACGCGCGCGTGGCGGGCTGGGCGATGCAGGGCGCCCAGGGATAGTGGTCGCCGTAGGCGTTGACGACCGAGGTGTCCGGATGTTCGGCGCCCAGGCGGGAGTTGTGGGCGAGGACGACCCAGGTGTGCACCTCCAGACCGGCCGCTGCGAGAGCACGCGCGGCCTCGCCGTGGGCGTTGCCCGGGGCCCAGCGGCCGGCGGGGTACGGCCGCAGGCCGCGGCCCGCCCAGCGCTCGCCCGTCGGGTAGAGGACGGCCGCGTACTCGGCGGTGACGATGCGGTGGCGGGGGTGGCGGGGAGTCAGGGCGCGGGTGGAGTGATAGGCGGAGGCGAGCGTCACCTGCTCCACGCCGAGCCCGGCGATACGCGCCGCGGCCTCGGGATCTCCGTTGACATCCCAGGGGTAGACGAACGCCGACGCCTTCACACGCCCTCCTTCGAACCACACCGACGCTTGCTCACGCACCCACCACCGAGCCGCACGGACGCTCCCTCGACTTCCCCCTGTAAGCCGCATCCACGCCCCCTCACGTGTCCCCCTCCAGCTCCAGCAGCGCGTGTCCCCGTTCGATCAGGCGGGTGAGCTGTTTGATGTGGTCCTCTGTCGGTTCCTGCAGCGGGGGGCGGACCTCGCCGACGTCCAGGCCGCTCAGCCGTACGCCCGCCTTGACGAGCGAGACGGCGTAGCCGCGGCCCTGGGCGCGCAGCTCCACGAACGGGCGGTAGAAGCCGTCCAGCAGGCGCCGTACGGTCGCGGTGTCGCCGCAGGTCAGGGCCCGGTGGTAGGCCAGGGCGAGGTCGGGGGCGAAGCAGAAGACGGCCGAGGAGTACAGGGTGATGCCGAGGGCGTGGTAGGCGAGCTGGGTCTGCTCGGCGGTGGGCAGGCCGTTGAAGTACAGGAACTCGCCGGGGACCTCGGTGCGTACGGCGCTGATGATCCGCTGCATCAGGTCGAGGTCCCCGAGGCCGTCCTTGAGGCCGGTGATCCCGTCGGTGCGGGCGAGTTCCACCACTGTCCGCGGGGTGAAGACGGCGTTGTCGCGCTGGTAGACGATCACCGGCAGGCCGGTGGCCGACGCGACCTCCCGGTAGTGCCGCAGGAGGCCCTCCTGGGCGGCGAGGACGAGGTACGGCGGCAGGGCGAGCAGGCCGTCGGCGCCCGCCGCCTCGGCCAGACGCGCGTAGCGCACGGCGAGCGCGGTGCCGTAGCCGGTGCCGGCGACCACCGGGACACGCCCCTGCGCCGCCTCCACGGCCGCCCGGACACAACGATCGAACTCCTCCGGCAGCAGCGCGTGGAACTCCCCCGTGCCGCAGCAGGCGAACACGGCGGCGGCACCGGCCGCGACGCCCCGGCGGACATGGGTGCGGTAGACGTCGAGATCGAGTGAGCCGTCGGGGCCGTAGGCCGTGACGGGGAAGAAGAGCGGCCCACTCGGGTCGCGGAGCCGTTCGGTGAGAGGAGCTGGCGTCAACGGGCTCTCCCTTGAGAAACGCCGGTGCATGTTTCTGATCCACGTCTACATTTCTGAACTCGACCACGCTACGGGGGCTTCTTACGGCAGGTCAAGCAGGCAGACCCGCACCATCCGAAGCGAATTCACCGACATCACGGGACACTTGACGGTGCACGGCGAAACTCTCTAACGTTTCCATATATGTGAATTCTGGCCACAAGGAGAACCGAGGATGCCCGCTCCCCGCACCGTTCTGCTCACCGGCGCCGCCGGCGGGCTCGGCACCCTGATGCGGTCCCTGCTGCCGGAGTACGGCTACACGCTGCGCCTGTTCGACATGCGCCCCGTCGAGGGCGAGCCGGACGCGATCACCGCCGACCTCGGTGACCGGGAGGCCCTGCGCGAGGCGGTGCGGGGTGTGGACGCGGTTCTCCACCTCGCGGGCATCTCCCTGGAGGCCCCCTTCGAGAAGATCCTGAGGGCGAACATCGAGGGCACCTACAACCTCTACGAGGCCGTCCGCCAGGAAGGCGTGCCCCGGGTCGTCTTCGCCTCCTCCAACCACGCCGTCGGCTTCACCCCGGCCCCGCGCGCGGGCGAGCCGCCGATCCCGATCGACACCCCGCGCCGCCCGGACACCTTCTACGGCCTGTCCAAGTCCTTCGGCGAGGACCTCGCCCAGCTCTACTGGGACAAGCACGGCCTGGAGACCGTGTCCGTGCGCATCGGCTCCTGCTTCCCGGAGCCGACCAGTGTGCGGATGCTCTCGGTGTGGATGAGCCCGGCCGACGGCGCCCGCCTCTTCCACGCGGCCCTGACCGCGCGGGACGTCGGCCACACGGTCGTCTACGGCTCCTCCGCCAACACCAGGCTGTGGTGGGACCTGGGCACCGCACGGGCGCTCGGCTACGAGCCGCAGGACGACTCCGAGCCGTACGCGCAGAAGCTGATCGCCGAACAGGGCGAACTGGACCCCGGCAACCCGGCGCACGGCCACCTCGGCGGGCACTTCGTGAACGACCCGCCGATCTGGCCGTACTGAGCCCTTCCCGGTCGTTTCCCAGTCGTTTCGAAGGCCCCGGAAGACGGAAAACGATCCCCCAAGCGCGCGGGCGGGCACCGAACGGGCCCGCCCGCCCCCGCATGCGGGCATCCACGTCGCCCGCTCTCACCCCGCTCCGCACGACCCCCCAGGTCCGCGCCGGGCACCTTGACCCGCAAACGGGCACAGGCGGGCAGGATCGGGCTCACAATAGGCCTGGTAAGCACCGCACACCCCCGGTAGAACTTCCCCCAAGAGCCCGAACGGGCAGCCGTGGAACGCAGCGGGAAGGCGGGTGACGACATGAGTACGAGGACGGCGGAAGAGCGCCAGCGCGAGATCGTGCTGGCCGCGCGGGCGACCGGCTCGGTCGACGTCACCGCGCTGGCCGCACAGCTGGGCGTGGCCAAGGAGACCATCCGGCGCGACCTGCGGGCCCTGGAGGACCACGGTCTGGTCCGTCGTACGCACGGCGGCGCCTATCCGGTGGAGAGCGCCGGCTTCGAGACGACACTCGCCTTCCGGGCCACCAGCCACGTGCCCGAGAAGCGCCGGATCGCGGCCGCCGCGGCCGAGCTGCTCGGGGACGCGGAGACGGTCTTCGTGGACGAGGGCTTCACCCCGCAGCTCATCGCCGAGGCACTGCCGGCCGACCGGCCGCTGACCGTGGTCACCGCGTCCCTGCCGGTCGCGGGCGCCCTCGCCGAGGCGGGGAACATGTCGGTCCTGCTCCTCGGCGGGCGGGTCCGGGCGGGCACGCTGGCCACCGTCGACCACTGGACGACGAAGATGCTCGCCGGTTTCGTCCTCGACCTCGCCTTCATCGGGGCGAACGGCATCTCCCGCGAGTACGGCCTGACCACGCCCGACCCCGCGGTCAGCGAGGTCAAGGCACAGGCGATCCGGGCGGCGCGCCGCGCGGTCTTCGCGGGCGTGCACACCAAGTTCGGAGCGGTCAGCTTCTGCCGGTTCGCCGAGGTCGGCGCGCTGGAGGCGATCGTGACGAGCTCCCAGCTACCGGCCGCCGAGGCCCACCGCTACTCACTGCTGGGCCCGCAGGTCATCCGGGTCTGAGTCGCCTGCTCGCCCGCCTCGTCGGGCACCCCCAGCACCAAAATGTCCATTATGTTCATATACGTCCAGGAGCGATCCATGCGAACCCAGAGCCGACGGAGGCCGCGAGCCAAGCTCGCCATGGCCGCCGCAGGGACGCTGCTCGCCCCGCTGCTCTCCGGCTGCTGGGTCGGTGCGGGCGGGACCGGTTCCGGCGGCAATTCCATCAACGTGCTGATGGTCAACAACCCCCAGATGACCGAACTCCAGAAGCTCGCCCCGCGCTTCACCAAGGAGACCGGCATCAGGGTCAACTTCACGGTCCTGCCCGAGAACGACGTCCGCGACAAGATCAGCCAGGACTTCGCCAACCAGGCCGGCCAGTACGACGTCGCCACGCTCTCCAACTACGAGATACCGATCTACGCCCGCAACGGCTGGCTGCACGAGATGAACTCGTATGTCGCCAAGGACCCCGCGTACGACGAGCAGGACGTCCTGGCACCCATGCGCCAGTCCCTGACCGCCGCCGACGGCAAGCTCTACGGCCAGCCCTTCTACGGCGAGTCGTCCTTCCTGATGTACCGCAAGGACGTGTTCGCGGCGAAGGGCCTCACCATGCCGGCCCACCCCACCTGGCAGCAGGTCGCCGGCCTCGCCGCACAGGCGGACGGCGCCCAGTCCGGCATGAAGGGCATCTGCCTGCGCGGCCTGCCCGGCTGGGGCGAGATGATCGCCCCGCTGACCACGGTGGTGAACACCTTCGGCGGCACCTGGTTCGACAAGCGGTGGAAGGCGCACCTCGACTCCCCCGAGTTCGAGAAGGCGACCAAGTTCTACGTCGACCTGGTCCGCAAGCACGGGGAGTCCGGCGCCGCCCAGTCCGGCTTCGCCGAATGCCTCAACGACATGACCCAGGGCAAGGTCGCCATGTGGTACGACGCCACATCCGCGGCCGGCCTGCTGGAGGCGAAGGGCTCCCCGGTCAAGGGCAAGCTCGGCTACGCCCCCGCCCCCGTCGAGAAGACCCCGGCCTCCGGCTGGCTCTACACCTGGGCCTGGGGCATCCAGAAGGCCTCCCGCAATCCCGACCAGGCCTGGAAGTTCGTGTCCTGGGCGTCCAGCAAGGAGTACGAGCAGCTGGTCGGCAGGACCAGCGGCTGGTCGAACGTCCCGGCGGGCAAGCGGGCCTCGACATACACGAACGCCGACTACCGCAAGACGGCCGCCGCCTTCCAGGACATGACGAAGGAAGCCATCGAGACCGCCCGGCCGGGCGACCCCGGCGTGCAGCCGCGTCCCGCGCCCGGCATCCAGTTCGTCGACATCCCCGAGTTCACCGATCTCGGCACCAAGGTCTCCCAGGAGATCAGTTCGGCCATCGCCGGGCGTCAGTCCGTCGACTCGGCCCTGAAGAAATCCCAAGCGCTCGCCGAGCGGATCTCCAAGGAGTACGAGGGACGATGACCGCGACGACAGCACCCTACGCAGCGACACCGGCACGCGCCGCGCGGCAGCCCTCCGCCCGCCTGCGCGCCTGGGCCACCCGGGCCCCCCTCCTGCCCGCCCTGATCTTCATGATCATCGTGACCCAGCTGCCCTTCGTGGCGACGCTGGTGATCTCCTTCTTCCACTGGAACTCGCTCTACCCGAAGGCCCGCCACTTCGCCGGCTTCGACAACTACCGCCAGGTCCTGACCGACGCGAACCTGCGCCACTCGGTGTGGACGACCGTGCTGCTCACGGTGACGGTGGTCCTGGTCAGCCTGGTCCTGGGCCTGGCCCTCGCGCTGCTGCTGGACCACAAGTTCCCCGGCCGGGGCGTCGTGCGCACCCTGCTCATCGCCCCCTTCCTGGTGGTGCCGGTGGCCGCGGCCCTGCTCTGGAAGCACGTCCTGTTCAACCCCGAATACGGCCTGCTCAACGGCCTGTTGCACTACGTCGGCGGGCCACAGCCCGACTGGATCTCCAACACCCCGCTCATGGCGGTCGAGGCCGCCCTGGTGTGGCAGTGGACGCCGTTCATGATGCTGATCCTGCTCGCCGGGCTGCAGAGCCGTGACCCCGAGCAGATGGAGGCCGCGCGGGTGGACGGCGCGAACGAATGGCAGGTCTTCCGCTATCTGACGCTCCCCCACCTGCGCCGCTATCTCGAACTCGGTGCCCTGCTGGGCTCGATCTACATCGTCCAGAACTTCGACGCGGTCTTCACGATCACGTCCGGCGGCCTGGGCACCGCCAACCTGCCCTACACCGTGTACCAGAGCTTCTACCAGGCCCACGAGAACGGCCTCGCCTCGGCCGCCGGCGTCCTGGTCGTCATCGGCTCGATCGTCATCGCGACCTTCGCCCTGCGCGTGGTGTCGTCCCTCTTCCGCGAGGAGGTGTCCCGCGCATGAGCAACATCGCCGTCACCCTCAAGAAGCACCGGGGCCTGAGCATCGGAGTCCTGGCCTGGCTGGTCGGCATCGTCTTCTTCCTGCCCATCGCCTGGATGGCGCTGACGTCCTTCCACTCCGAGGCGGACGCGGCGACCAACCCGCCGTCCTTCGCCGCCTCGCTGACCCTCGACGGCTACCGCGAGTTCTTCGGCAGCGGCGGCGGGGCGAGCCCCTGGCCGCCGCTGATCAACTCGGCGGTCGCGTCGGTGTTCTCGACGGTCTGCGTACTGCTCCTGGCGCTGCCTGCGGCGTACGCGCTGTCGATCCGGCGGGTGAAGAAGTGGACGGACGTCCTGTTCTTCTTCCTGTCCACGAAGATGCTGCCGGTGGTGGCCGGTCTGCTGCCGATCTACCTGTTCGCGAAGAACACCGGGATGCTGGACAACATCTGGTTCCTGGTCATCCTCTACACCTCCATGAACCTGCCGATCGCGGTGTGGATGATGCAGTCGTTCCTCGCCGAGGTCCCGGTGGCGGTGATCGAGGCGGCGCAGATCGACGGCGCCCGGCTGCCGACGATCCTCGCGCGCGTGGTGGCCCCGATCGCCCTGCCCGGCATCGCCGCCACGGGCTTGATCTGCTTCATCTTCAGCTGGAACGAACTTCTCTTCGCCCGAGTCCTCACGGGCGTGGTCGCCGAGACCGCCCCCGTGTTCCTGACCGGCTTCATCACCAGCCAGGGCCTGTTCCTGGCCAAGGTGTGCGCCGCGTCGCTCGTCGTCTCCCTGCCGGTGCTCGCCGCGGGGTTCGCCGCCCAGGACAAGCTGGTCCAGGGCCTGTCGTTGGGAGCCGTGAAATGAAGGCCGCCGTCATCGAGTCCGTGGGCCGCGCCGTCGTCAGCGAGGTGCCGGACCCGACGCCGGGACCCCGCGAGGTCGTCGTGGAAGTCGCCGCCTGCGGTCTGTGCGGCACCGACCTGCACATCCTTCAGGGGGAGTTCGCGCCCAAGCTGCCGATCGTGCCCGGACACGAGTTCGCGGGCGAGGTGGTCGGGGTCGGCAGCCAGGTCACCGAGGTCGCGGTCGGCGACCGGGTGGCCGTGGACCCCTCGCTGTACTGCTACGAGTGCCGTTACTGCCGCGACGGCCACAACAACATGTGCGAGCGGTGGGGCGCGATCGGCGTGACGACGGCGGGCGGGGCGGCCCAGTACGCCGTCGCCCCCGTGGCCAACTGCGTGAAGCTGCCGGAGCACGTGCGCACCGAGGACGCGGCCCTGGTGGAGCCCCTGTCCTGCGCGGTGCGCGGCTACGACGTCCTGCGGTCCCGGCTGGGCGCCCACGTGCTGATCTACGGCTCCGGGACCATGGGCCTGATGATGCTGGAGCTGGCCAAGCGGACGGGCGCGGCGAGCGTGGACATGGTCGACATCAACCCGGCCCGCCTGGAGACCGCCCGGGGGCTCGGCGTCTCGGGCGCGGCGGGCAGCGCGGACGAGCTGGACCGCCCGCGGGGCTGGGACGTGGTCGTGGACGCGACCGGCAACGCGAAGGCGATCCAGGACGGCCTGGAGCGGGTGGCCAAGGCGGGAACGTTCCTGCAGTTCGGGGTGGCCGACTACGCGACACGGGTGACGATCGATCCGTACCGCATCTACAACCAGGAGATCACGATCACCGGCTCGATGGCCGTCCTGCACAGCTTCGAGCGGGCGGCGGAGCTGTTCGCGAACGGAGTCCTGGACCCCGAGGTGTTCATCAGCGACCGGATCCCGCTGGAGCGGTACCCGCAGGCATTGGAGCAGTTCGCGGCGGGTGTGGGGCGGAAGATCGTGGTCGTGCCGTAAGCGGCCTGAACCCCGAGCCGAATGGGGGTTGGGTAAGGGAACGGTAAAGCGGTGTCGTTCGTTCACCCGGCATGACAGCTATGACCCCTGGCTCGAACATCCCTCTCTCCGCCCCGCGCGTGACGGTGGACGTCGCCGCTCCGGTGCGGCTCGACGTGTCGGGCCTGCTGCTCACCGCCGACGGCAAGGTGCGCTCGGACGACGACTTCATCTTCTACAACCAGCCGGCGGCCCCCGGCGTGGCCTACACGTCCGGCGGGGGCACGGCCCCCGACGCGATCACGGTCGACACCGCCGCCGTCCCGCCGGACATCGAGAAGATCGTGGTCACGGCCAGCCCGGACGCGGCCGGCCAGACCTTCCAGGGCATCGAGCCGACGGCCACGATCCGCGACCCGGACGGCGGCGCGGTGCTGGCCACGTTCACCCCGCCGCAGCTCGGCACGGAGACGGCACTGGTCGTCGTGGAGCTCTACCGCCGGGGCGGCGCCTGGAAGGCCCGCGCGGTCGGCCAGGGGTACGCCAACGGCCTGGCCGGCATCGCGACGGACTTCGGCGTGACGGTGGAGGAGCCGGCGGCGGCGCCGCAGCCGGTGACTCCACCGCGGCCGGTGGCGCCGCCGGCGCCCACCCCGCAGACCCCGGTCGCCCCGCCCGCCCCGCCGGTGTCCGCTCCCCCGGCGCCGCCCGCCCCGGTGCCGGGCGCCGGGAAGGTCAATCTGGACAAGGGCCGGGTCAGCCTGCAGAAGAACCAGACCGTGTCCCTGGTCAAGGGCGGCCGGCCGCTGCTCTCCCAGGTGCAGATGGGGCTCGGCTGGGAACCGGCGTTCCGGGGCAAGGACATCGACCTGGACGCCTCGGTCATCGCGTACGGCCCGCAGCGCAACCACCTCGACAGCTGCTACTTCGGCAAGCTCACGATCCTCAACGGCGCGATCAAGCACTCCGGGGACAACCTGACGGGCGAGGGCGGAGGCGACGACGAGGTGATCACCGTGGACCTCGGCCGCCTCCCCCAGGAGGTCACCGGCCTGGTCTTCACGGTGAACTCCTTCTCCGGCCAGAACTTCACGGAGGTCGCCAAGGCGTATTGCCGCCTGGTGGACGCCGCCACGGGCGAGGAACTGGTCCGCTTCGACCTCACCCACGCCGAGCCCCAGACGGGCGTGATGATGGCCAAGCTCATCCGCCAGTTCTCGGGCGAGTGGGACATGACGGCACTGGGCGACTTCGTCAAGGCACGGACCGTACGGAACATGGTGGAGCCGGGCGCGAGGGCTCTGTAGCGGGTCGGGCTGCGGGGCGCGGGCCGGGAGATCGCCGTCGCACTGCGGGTGGCATCCCGGCTGCGCCCCGGCCCGGCTACGCCCGTAGCCCTTCCACCAGCAGCGTCAAATACCGCCGGATCTCGCGCCCCTGACCGTCCGCCAGTTCCGATGCCGTGGCCGCCCCATGCGCAAGCCGCAGCACCTCGATCGGCTCCACATCGGCCCGCAGCGCCCCCTCCGCCTGAGCCGCCCGCACCAGCCGCGTCGCCGCCCCCTGCACCGAGGCCCCGCACGCCGTCCTCGCGACCGACGCGCCGTCCGTGACCGCCGACCCCAGCAGGGACTTCAGCCCCCGCACCTGGATCGTGGCCACGCACAGCTCGTTCAGCCACGCCATGAGCGCCTCCCCCGCCGGCAGCTCCCCCGCCAGTTCCTCCGCCCGCGTCCCCAGCGCCTCGAACCGGTCCACGTACGCGGCCTCCAGCAGCGCCTGCCGCGTAGGGAAGTGCCGATAGAGCGTGCCCGCGCCGACACCCGCCCGCTTGGCGATGTCGTCCAGCGACGCGTTCTCCCCATGCTCGGCGAAGGCCTCGGCCGCCACCTTCAGCAACCGCTCGTAATTGCGCCGAGCGTCCGCGCGCATGGGTCTGACCTGCGGCATCCAGATACTCCTCGCACACCGGGATCCTCTCCGCAGCTTAGCGAGCATCGGTCGGGGTCAGTCCCGGCCCGTCGGTGCGGGCCGAATGGCACCGGTGCCCAGGTCGATCGTGGCCCGCGTCCGCATGGGACCGTCGCCGCGGCGGGAGAGCACGTCGATGTCGGCCACCCGCGCATGCAGCACACCGAGCCGGGCGGCGCATTGGGCCGCGAGGATGCGCGGGACGCGGGTGCGCCCGAGCGAGAGATGCGGGGTGAAGCGCGGGAAGCGGTCCGTGCAGTACGGGAAGGGCTCGGCCAGCGCGCGCCGTAGCTCCGTCCAGGGCTCGAGGCCGGCCGCAGCGGGGTCCAGCCATACGGTGGCGTAGAACCGGTGACGGAAGACATGGACCCCACTGAGCCGGATGTCGAAGGGCTCACACCGGGCGGCCGCGGCGGCCAGCAGCGGGAGCGCCGCCGGGAAGTCCTCCTCCGGTACGAAGCCGTAGACCAGGTTCACATGCGGGGGCCAGCGGCGGATCTGCGGGTCGTGCTCGGCACGGATGCGCTGGATGGCGGGCCAGAGTTCGGCCGGGGGAAGCCAGACCATGGCCGTCCGGTACGTAGGGGCCGACTCGAGGCGGCCGAAGGCTTCGGCCGGACCGGGCGTCGGGGGGCAGGGCACACCGCCATCATGGCCCCGCCCGCCGACGACCGCCGTCCCTGGGCTACGGCGAGTGGCGCACGGCCTCCGGACGCCCCCGGCGCATGATCCGCGCTCTCACTCGACCGACGTGGTCACGGAAACCCAAGCGTCGGAGAAGCGCGTGTGCTCGTGCTTGAACAGGTGGTGCTTGTGACCGTGGTGCTTGTGGCCGTGGTGGTGCTTGTGGCCATGGTGCTTGTGATCGGGCTTGCCGTGGTGCTTGTGGCCCGGCTTCCCGTGATGCTTGTGACCCGGCTTGCCATGGTGCTTGTGATGCTTGTGATGCTTGTGACCCGGCTTCGCCTCGTGGTGCTTGTGGTCGTGCTTCCCACCCGGCTTCTTGTGGTCCTCGTCCTTCCCGGGCCTCTTGTGGTCCTCGTCCTTCCCCGGCTTCTTGTGGTCCTCGTCCTTCCCGGGCTTCTTGTGGTCCTGATCACCGCCCGGATGCGGAGACCTGTGCGCGTCGGAGTGCGACTCGCCGTGCGGGGGCGCCGTGGCGACGGCGATGGCCTTCGCGGAGGCCACCGCGGTGGCCTCGTGCGGACCGTCGGTGTCGTCGGCGAAGCCGGTGCCGGCGCCGAAGGCGGACAGCCCGGCGACCACGGCGGCCACGAGTGCGGCGCGCTGGAACTTGCGCATGGTTTGACCCTTTCTCAACTGAGCGTGAAGAATTTGACTACTCAGCGTGAGAATAAGCGCACGGGTCGTAGTAATTTGCGATCTAAGCCAGGCGCGCCGTGTCGGCCGCAGCTAGAACCGATCTCGCCGCGCCGGCAACTCAAGCAAGCCATGGCCAACGGCTGTCGCGGCCACTCTCCATCAGGGAAACCATGCGGAAGGCAGCGTCCGAAAGGCCGGCGAATACGTGCCGATTCCCGCTTCCCGACGGGCCGTGGCCCGCCCGGTAGCCCTCCAGGTTCCAGGTGTAGACGGGCACGCGGGCCGGGATCCGGGCGGTCGGGTCGCCGTGCCGGTTCGGGGCGTACTGCTCGTCGGTGACGATCAGCACCCGGTCGTGCTTCTTGTAGTGCCGGCGCACCGCGTCGGTGGTGTCGGTGCCGCCCAGGTCACCGAAGCGCTCCAGGATCTTCAGCACCGACTCCCCCTTGCGGAACGTCACCTTGCCACTGGTCGAACCGAACTGGACGAGGTCGGCGTCGGCCGCCCGCAGCGCGAGCGCGGTGCCGAAGATCGCCGCCGCGTCGGCCCGCGTGAGCTCCGAGCGGTCGCCCGACTGCGCCCAGAACATCGAGCCCGACCGGTCGACCAGGACGAGCGTCCGGCCCGGCAGCGCGGGCACGTTGGCCAGCGAGTGGCCGAGCGCCTGCTCCAGCGGATAGGACCAGCGCAGCGACGGGGCGTGCCGGTAGGCGGCGAGGTAGCGGAACGGGAACTGCCGCGAGCGCGCCACCTGCCGCGGGTCGCTGATCTTCGCCGCGACCCGGGCCGCGACCTCGTCGGACACCCCGGCCTCGTCGAAGTTGCGCAGATTGCGGACCAGCGCCATCGCGCCCATGGACGGGATCACGGACTCCCAGGCCGCCTTGTCCATCGGGCCCTGGAGCCAGCCGGCCAGCGCCTCCCAGGTGAGGCCGGCCGCCGCGAGCCGCTCGGCGCCTCCCGGCGCGGTGACGACCGCCCGCCGCTCCTGCACCGGCAGCGCCATCAGCTCGCGGTGCGCGGTGAGCACGGGCAGGGACGCGGGCGGCACGGCGGTGTCCGGGTGGTGCCGACGGTCGAGGGCGTACCGGAACAGCTCGCCCTGCCACGGCTTGTCCGGGTCCGGTGCCGCGTGCACGAGGTTCAGGACGTCGCCGAAGCGGTAGCCCTTGGACGCGGTGTCGTACTTCAGTAGCGACTTGGCGTGGTAGAGCCGTCGTACGGCGTCGGCGACCCCGCGCTTGACGGGCTTGGGGACCGCGCGGCCGTAGGCGGACGTCCAGTACGCGAGCAGTTCGCCCGGCTCGTCGGGGCGCTGGAGCACGGAGTCCACGACCTGCCGGTTCGACGGGCCGACGGTCGCGCCCACCGCCAGACGCGCCTGCACGTACTCGGCGGCGCCCACGAGGGACGCCGTCCGCATGTGCCCCTCACCACGCAGCCAGCCGAGCAGTCCGGCCGTCCAGTCCGGGTCGCTGACGGCGAGCTCGCGCACCAGCCGGGCGAACCGGTCGTCGCGGTCGGTGCCGGACTCGTAAAAGGTGTGCTGCGTGACGAAGTTGGAGACGGCGAGCAGGAAGAGCTCGGAGCGTGCGTCACGCTCGCGGCCCTGACCGCCCTCGTACGTCTGCAGGGTCCGGCCGGTCGTGGTGACGGGCGAGGTCGGCTGCGCCTTCGCGGCACGCGTGTTGAATCGCGCCATGGTGAATTCCCCCGAATTCGTGGCTGTTTCGGAGGGAGGCGCGGCAAATGGAGGGTGTCCGAGGACAGGGGTCGGCGGCGGACTTTACCCGGACGCTCTTCCGATTGAGCTACACCGACCCGAAGTCGATGACGGGAGTCGAACCCGCAACCTTCCGATCCCATGAAGTAACCGCTGCCTGCGCACCGGACACCCACCATGAGCTGCGCCTCCCGAGATCAAGTCGGCTGCGGCTGTTGTTTCATTCCAGGAAAGGGAAGTAGCCGCTGCCATCGCACCGGGAGGTGCGTGACGTTGTGATCTCACTGTAGGAGGCGCAGCGTCGGCCGTGCGAGCGAATTAACGGCCGCCTCTGCCGTTACCGCTTCTGCCGCTTCCAGGGCCCCGTGATCGCGAGCATGATGCCGGGCGTCTGGATGTTGGCGTAGAGGGTCCTGCCGTCGGGCGAGAAGGTGACGCCGGTGAACTCGCTGTATTCCGGGGCGTCTTCGGTACCGATGTTGAGTTCGTTGCGGGCGATCGGGTAGGTGCGGCCGCTCTCGGTGGCGCCGAACAGGTGCTGGACGCCCTCGCCGTCCTCGGCGATGACCAGGCCGCCGTACGGGGAGACGGTGATGTTGTCCGGGCCGTCGAAGCTGCCGTCCGCCGACGAATCGGCCGGGTCCGGGTTCACACCGAGCAGCACCTTCAGGGTGAGGGTGCGGCGCTTCGGGTCGTAGAACCAGACCTGGCCGTCGTGCTGGAGCGGGCTCTCCGCACGGGCGTAGGAGGAGACGATGTAGGCGCCGCCGTCGCCCCACCACATGCCCTCCAGCTTGCGGGCGCGGGTGACCTGGCCGTCGGTGAACTGCTTGCGCACCGACACGGTCTGCGCGTCGCGGTCGGGGACGTCCTCCCAGTCGACGCCGTAGACGGTGCCGATCTTCGTGGCGCGGGACAGGTCGTCCACGAACCTGCCGCCGGAGTCGAAGCACTTGAAGGCCTGGAGCCGGCCCGCGTCGTCGGCGAGGGTGCGCAGCCGGCCGCGGCCGTGGCAGAAGTCCTCCGGCGGGCTCCAGCGGTACAGCAGGCCGTTGGGTCCGGCCGCGTCCTCGGTGAGGTAGAGGTGACCGCGCTTGGGGTCGACGACGACGGCCTCGTGGGCGTACCGGCCGAGGGCCTTGATCGGCTTGGGGTCGCGGCCTGCCCGGCGGTCCTGCGGGTCGACCTCGAAGACATAGCCGTGGTCCTTGGTGAAGCCGTGCCTGCCGGCCTTGTCCTCGGTCTCCTCGCAGGTCAGCCAGGTGCCCCACGGGGTGCTGCCGCCCGCGCAGTTGGTGGCGGTGCCGGCGATGCCGACCCACTCGGCGACCTCGCCGCCGCGGCGGACCTCGACGACGGTGCAGCCGCCGGCCGCCGCCGGGTCGTAGACGAGGCCCTCGGTCAGCGGCACCGGGTGCGGCCACTGATCGCGGGCGCCCGCCAGCTCGTGGTTGTTGACCAGCAGCGTGCTGCCGCGCGGGCCCTCGAAGGCCGCGGTGCCGTCGTGGTTGGACGGCGTGAACTCGCCGGAGTCCAGCCTGGTCCTGCCGCTGTAGGTGATGATCTCGTACGTGAAGCCCGCGGGCAGGGCGAGGATGCCGTTCGGGTCGGCGGCGAGCGGTCCGTAGCCGACGCCGTGGTGGTCGCCGTGCGCCGCCTCCGTCTCGTCACCGACGATGTCCGCCGCGGCGAGGGCGTTCGGCGCGCTGGCGAGCGCGCCGACACTGCCCGCCAGGGCGACCCCGGCACCGGTGATCGCGGATCTTCTGGCGAAGTCCCTGCGACTGAGCGACATGGTGAGTCTCCTGTGACGGTGGGAGTGCCGTGGAGGGTGGCGGACCTCGGTTCGGCACACACGCTCTCGCCACACCTTGAACAGGAGCTGAACGTCGGGCTACTTCAGCAGCCCTTGTTCAAGAATCCGTACGCACTGCCCCATGGCCGGCTCAAGAAATCCTCCACCACGGTGCCGGTTCCTCAACCGCCGTGCTGGGACCGCGCCTTGAACGCGGCCTTCCGCGCCTCCTTGGCCACCTTCTTGTCCGGGTGCAAGCGCCCCATCGCCTCCAGCACATCGGCGGTGGCCGGGTGCTCCACCCGCCAGGCCGTGGCGAAGAACCCGCTGTGCTGCGCGGCCAGCCCCTCCACCAGCGCCTGCAGCTCCTCGGAGTTGCCCTCGGCCGCGAGCTGCGCGGCCACCGTGTCGATGGTCAGCCAGAACACCAGCTCCTCGGACGGCGCCGGCACCGCGTCGGCGCCCCGTTCGCTGAGCCACACGCGGGCCAGTCCGCCCAGTTCCGGATCGTCCAGCACCTCCCGCAGCGCGGGCTCGGCCTCCGCACCGATCAGGGACAGGGCCTGCTGGCAGCGCAGCCTGCGCAGCGGAGCGCCCGGGTCGGCGCCCCGCGCCGCCGCCAGCAACTCCCTTGCCGCGTCGAGCGGTTCACGCCGGGCGAGCCACTGCTCGGTCTCGGCCCGCGCCGCGGCCTGCCCGAACCCGGCCGTGCCGTCGAGCAGCGCGTCCGCGCCCTTGTCGGCGAGTTCGCCGACGGCCGGGGCCTCGAACCCGGCCTCCAGCAGCCGCGCCCGCAGCCCGTACACACCGAGCGGGGTCAGCCGGACCATGCCGTACCGCGAGACATCGGTGTCGTCCAGCTGCGCCGCGGGGTCCTCTTCGGACTCGGCCATCAACGCCTCGTCCACCGGCTGGTACTCCACGAGGCCGACCGGCTCCAGCACCCGGAACTGGTCGTCCAGTCGCATCATCGCGTCGGAGACCTGCTCCAGGACGTCGTTGGTGGGCTCGCCCATGTCGTCGGGGACGATCACGGACGCGGCGAGGGCGGGCAGCGGGACCGGTCCGTCGCCGGAGCCGTCCTCACTCACCGTCAGCAGATACAGATTGCCGAGGACGCCGTCGAGGAACTCCGCCTCGCCCTCGGGGTCCCAGTCGAGTGACGAGAAATCGATCTCGCCGCCCTCGTCCAGGGCGTCGACCAGGTCGTCCAGATCGGGCACGCTCGCGTCGGCGACGACGGTCTCCAGCGCCGCGAGCCACACGGCGAGCACATCGGCCGGGGTTCCCCCGGTGAGCAGTTTCAGCTCCGCGCCCGCCCGGACGGTACCGGCCTCCTCGTCCACGATCTCGACCAGCCCGGCGTCCACGGCGACCCGCCAGGCCTCGCCGGCGTACGCGGCGGCGTCGTCACCGCTCAGTCCGAGCAGCTCGGCGGCGGCCGGAAGCTGCTCCTCGACCAGTCCGCCGCCGGCGTCCACGCGGGTGTCGGGTCCGGCCCAGCGGGCGAGGCGGGCGGCGCGGGAGAGCAACGGCGTGGACAGCGCGGCGCGCGCCAGCTCCGCTTCGGGGTGCAGCCGTACGGGCGGCAGGGGGGAGCTGTCTGACATCGGCTGGTTCTCCTCGGAGCGTGAAACGGGCTCAGCCGCTCAGCCTAGACGGATTTCCACCCATGCCGCCCGGTTCATCTCCCCGTCAGCCGCCGTGCATGGCCGAAACCTTGACAACTCCCGGGCTCAGGCTGGAGATTGACGCGCGTAGAAGTTGGGGGGACAACTGTTCACTCGGCTCTATGCGTGTCACGGAGGGCTACGAGCCCCACACGCTCCCGTTCCACCCTCGTCCCGGCGCTCACGTACGTCCCCGGAGGGATTCCCTTGCCGAGCAGGTCTTCCGCGCGCCTCGCCGCGCTCACCGTCGCCGCCGTCTGTTCCGCCGTATCGGCCGTCGTCATCACCTCGCCCGCGCACGCCGACTCGGTGCGCATCCACGACATCCAGGGCACGACCCGAATATCGCCGTTCGCGGGGCAGAAGGTCACCGACGTGCCCGGCATCGTCACGGCCACGCGCACGTACGGCTCCTCCAAAGGCTTCTGGATCCAGGATCCGAACCCGGACGACGACCCGCGCACCAGCGAGGGCGTGTTCGTCTTCACCAGCTCCGCGCCGAAGGTCGCGGTCGGCGACTCGGTGACGGTGACCGGAACGGTCTCCGAGTTCGTCCCGGGCGGCACCTCCTCCGGCAACCAGTCGGTCACGGAGATCACCAAGCCGACGATCACCACCGTCTCCTCCGGGAACGCGGTCCCGGCCCCGGTCGTCGTCGACGAGGACTCGGTGCCGGACGAGTACGCCCCGGCCGGCGACACCGCCGCGAACGGCTCCATCAACGGCCTGACCCTGGACCCGGAGACGTACGCCCTGGACTACTACGAGTCCCTGGAGGGCATGAACGTCCAGGTCGAGGACGCCCGCGTGGTCACCGCGACCGACCCCTACAGCGAGCTGTGGGTCACCGTGAAGCCGTGGGAGCACCGGAGCCGCCGCGGCGGCACGGTCTACGGCTCCTACGACTCGCAGAACACCGGCCGGCTGCAGATCCAGTCGCTGGGCGCGACCGCCGACTTCCCGAAGGCGAACGTCGGCGACACCCTGGAGGGCACCACCACCGGCCCGCTGGACTTCAACCAGTTCGGCGGCTACACCCTGGTCGCGAGCAAGCTCGGCACGCTGCACAGCGGCGGCCTGGAGCGCGAGACGACCCGCAAGCAGTCGAACCGTGAGCTGGCGGTGGCGACGTACAACGTCGAGAACCTCGACCCGTCGGACCATACCTTCGACCAGCACGCCGCCGCGATCGTGAACAACCTGCAGTCGCCCGACATCGTGTCCCTGGAGGAGATCCAGGACGACAACGGCGTGACGGACGACGGCACGGTGGACGCGAGCGTCACCGTGAACAAGCTGATCGACGCGATCGTCT
Organism: Streptomyces sp. NPDC001709; assembly: GCF_053596375.1. Lineage (NCBI taxonomy): Bacteria > Bacillati > Actinomycetota > Actinomycetes > Kitasatosporales > Streptomycetaceae > Streptomyces > Streptomyces sp. NPDC001709. The sequence continues at coordinate 137,335 of NZ_JBSFGB010000017.1, forward strand.
CGGCGGGCGGCCCGAAGTACGACTGGCGCTCGATCAACCCGGTCAACGACCAGGACGGCGGCCAGCCGGGCGGCAACATCCGCCAGGTGTTCCTGTTCAACCCGGAGCGGGTGTCCTTCGTGGACCGCGCGGGCGGCGACTCCACCACCGCGGTCGGCGTCACCAAGGAGAACGGCAAGGCCGAGCTGACGGTCTCGCCGGGCCGGATCGACCCGGCGAACGCGGCCTGGAACAGCAGCCGCAAGCCGCTGGCGGGCGAGTTCGTCTTCCGCGGCAAGACCGTCTTCGTGATCGCCAACCACCTCAACTCCAAGGGCGGCGACCAGGGTCTGACCTCGCAGTACCAGCCGCCGGTGCGCAGCTCGGAGATCCAGCGCCACGCGCAGGCGACCGAGGTGAACGCGTTCGTCAAGGACATCCTGGCCGTCCAGAAGAACGCGAACGTCGTCACGCTCGGCGACATGAACGACTTCGAGTTCTCCGAGACCGCGAAGATCCTCGAGGGTGACGGCGAGCTGTGGTCGGCGATCAAGTCGCTGCCGAAGAGCGAGCGTTACACCTATGACTACCAGGGCAACCAGCAGGTGCTGGACCAGATCCTGATCAGCCCGGCGATCCGGCGCGGCTGCGACTTCGAGTACGACAGCGTGCACGTCAACGCGGAGTTCAACGACCAGATCAGCGACCACGACCCGCAGGTGCTGCGCTTCCGGCCCTGATCAGGGTGGTCACGCCTGGCTGAACACCTCGTTCAGCCAGGCCTGCCAGGCGGTCTCGTTCGCCTCGGCGTCGGCGTCCGGCGCGAAGTCGTGGATGCTGATGCCCAGCGGGGCGCCCCAGTGGCCGCGTCCGAAGAACCGGATGAGCGCGTTGTCGGTGCGCAGCCCGATGAAGTACGGGTTGCGGTAGTCGAGTACGGCGTCCAGGGTCCGTCCGCCGGGGCCCTGGGCGGCGACCTTCGTGCCCGCGGCGGCGTCGTCCGGCAGGCCGAGGGCGTGTCCGACGGCGGCGAGCGCCTCCCTGGTCTGCGAGGCCGCGGGCCCGTTCAGCTGGGCGAACGTGACCGGGCGGGGCGCGAAGTGCGTCAGGTACTCGCACAGGGTGTGCAGATAGAAGTTGTTGTGCTTGCTCGCGCCGTCGTACTGGTTGTTCCAGTCGTCGGTGAAGATGCCGCTGTGGACATAGCGCACCCAGGCGCGGCGGCCCTCGTCGCGGGGCTCGATGGTGTAGTCGATCTGGTTCAGGGACTGGGTCGGGAATCCGACGTTCTCGCTGCGGCTGGTGTAGCGGTGGGGCGGGTCCCAGGCGGTGACGGTGGATCCGAAGGGGCCCCTGCCGCCTTCGCGCGGCTCGGGCGGGTCCATCGGCCACAGATAGCCACCGGTACCGGTGGTGACGGCCTCCCAGACCTTCTCGGGCGGGACGTCGACCTCGAACTCGCGGACGATCTCGAATTCCTCGGACATGGCGGGGCTCTTTCTCACTGGTCCGGTGCGGGGGCGGGCTGCTGGTCCTTGACCGTGGGGTGGAGGGCGACGACGATCCGGTGGTCGCGGCCTTCCTCGGCGTCGGGGGCGTCGTACTTGCGGACCAGCGCGCTCACGCCCGCCGTCAGCTCCTGCACGAAGGCCGCGCGGTCGGCGGCGGAGGCGAAGCGGACCTGGCCGTCCAGGGCGTAGGTCGCCAGCCGCTTGCGGGCTCTCGCGGCGCCGCTGATCAGCGTGCCGACGTCCCGCACCAGGCGGGCGCCGAGCGCGAGCAGCCAGCGCGCGGAGAGCTGGTCGCGGAAGCGGTCCGGGTCCGGCTGCACGGCGGGCAGGGCGGCCGGCGAGATGACGTACGACGCGGCGGTCGCGCGCATCAGCCGCTCGGTGACATTGCCCTTGCGGCGCTCGCCGGCCAGCTCGACCAGGCCGTGCCGCTCCAGCGCCTTCAGGTGGTAGTTCACCTTCTGCCGGGGCAGTCCGACCTTGCCGGCCAGCATCGCCGCCGAAGCGGGTGCGGCGGCCAGCTCGGCGAGCAGCCGGGCCCTGATGGGGTCCAGCGACACGGCCGCCGCCTCGGGGTCCTCGATCACGGTCACGTCCAGCATGCGCCCACCCTCGCACCGAAAACTTTTCTTGTCCAGACGGATCGAGTTTTCGGTGAGAGGGTGTGCCGGCGTGTGGCGGCGGAGCCCCTGACCGGTCGGGGTCAGTGGTGATGCCGGCGGCGCAGCACGCCCACCGTGGCGAGGGCGGCGCCCGCCGCACCGGCGACCAGAGCCGGCCGCGGCACCCGCCCGAGGGCCTGTGCGGCCCGACCCTGCGCCGTGTGGCCGGCGTGTGCGGCGCTCTCGCGCAGCTGTACGGTCATGGCGCCGGTCTTGTCCTTCAGGTCCGCGGCCCGCGCCTGGGCCCGGCCCTTCATATCGGCCTTGCCGATCAAGTGGGCGACGGTGTCGCCGAGTTGGCTGCGCGCGTGCTCGATCTGCTGCCGCAGTTCGTCGGGGCCCTTGGCGCCCGAGCCGTGCGGGATCCGGTGCTTCATCGGTATTCCCTTTCCCTGAGAGCGGTGGCGGACGTTGCGATCAGGGCGACCGCCTCCTCTCCGTACGGAACATCCGGGTACCCGGGCCGAAGACCGTTAGACCGTCAGCCCTGGCCCGCGCCCCCGCCGCCGCGTTCGCCGAGGCGGGCGAGTTGGCTCTGGAACCAGTCGAGGCGCGCCTGCAACAGCGCGGCCTCCGCGACCAGTTCGGGCACGCCGGGCTCCGTGCCGTCCGTCAACTCGGTGGTGGGGATCCCCGCACCGCCGCTCCGCGCGACCACCCGCAGCCCCTCTCCGGCCAGCCGGGCGAAACGGGCGAGCGAGACGGACGTACGGCCGCCCGCGCAGCCGGCACAGCAGGGGGCGAGGGCCCGCCAGCCGGGCCTGCCCCAGCCGGCGTCGGCGAGCGCGACGGCGGTGACGCCGCAGGCGCACGGTCCCGCGGTGGCCGTCCGTACCCGCTGCCGGGCGTAGCGGAAGCCGCGCTCGAAGCGGATGTAGGCGCCGAGCACGGTGACCTCCAGCAGGAGAGCCGTCCGCTGCTCGGCGGTGCACAGCATGGCCTCGGCGGCCCCGCGGTCGTGGACGCAGTGGAAGCCGCAGTCGCACAGCCGCGCGGGCGGGCGGTGGCGGCGGCCGTAGACGCAGGAGGCGTCGTCGAGCACGGCGTACGGCAGCGCGCCGCCGAGCGACACACCGGTGAACCCGGCCCGGGTGCCGTCCTGGGACAGCACCGGGTGGGCGATCTTGTATCCGGTCGGCGGCTCCGTCGGGCGTTCCGCCGGGAGCCGCAGTCTCATCGGGCGGCCGGGACCTCTTCGCGGGCCGGCTCGGCCGGTTCGACTCGGGCGGTCTCCTCGGGGAGCGGGGCCTCGCGGACGATCTCTTCGCGGACGAGCGGCCGCTCCTCGGCGACTCCGGTGGCCAGTGCCTTGCCGAGCTTCATGGTGCCTCCCATGACGGACGTCGGTGACCCTCCGGCCATAGTGACCCATGAAAGGCCGAGTTGGACACAGGACGTTCGGCCGCCCCCCACTTATCTCAGCAATGCTTACAAATACCTCGTAGAAGAATTAAGTAGAGCTTCACCAAGGGGCTGCCGAGACTACTCGTATGACGAGCACACGCACCACCGCCCGGCCCTTCGGCCGCAGTCTCTGCGCGATGATCACGCCGTTCACCGAGGAAGGCGCCCTCGATCCGGACGGGGCCCGGAAGCTGGCCGCGTGGCTGGTCGCCGAGGGCTGCGACGGCCTGGTGCTCAACGGCACCACGGGCGAGTCGCCCACCACCACGGATACGGAGAAGGCGCAGCTGGTCGCGGCGGTCCGGGAGGCGGTCGGCGACCGGGTGTCCCTGGTCGCGGGCGTGGGCAGCGCCGACACCCGGCACACCGTCGAACTGGCCCTCGCGGCCGAGAAGGCGGGCGCCGACGGAGTGCTGGTCGTGACGCCGTACTACAGCAGGCCGCCGCAGGAGGCGGTGGAGGCGCACTTCCGCGCGGTCGCCGACGCGAGCGGCCTGCCCGTGATGCTCTACGACATCCCGGGCCGCACCGGCACCCGGATCGAGCCGGAGACGATGATCCGCCTCGCCGCACACCCGCGGATCGTGGCCGTCAAGGACTGCTCCTACGATTTCCTCGGCACCCAGAAGGTGCTGGCCCACACGGACCTGGCGTACTACGCGGGCTGCGACGAGCACGTGCTGGCGCTGTACGCGGTCGGCGCGGCGGGCTGTGTGAGCACGGTCGCGAACGCCGTCCCCGGCCGGATCGCCGCGATCCTCGACGCCTTCGACGCGGGCGACACCGCCCGGGCGACCGAACTCCAGCTGCGGGCAACGCCGTTGATCGAGGCGATGATGGGCACGGACCTGCCCGGCACGGTCACCGCCAAGGCCCTGCTCACCCGCCTGGGCCTACCCGCGGGCCCGGTGCGCGCACCACTGCTCCCCGCCGGCCGGGAGACGGCCGACGGGCTGCTGGCACGGTACGAGGGGCTGGTGGCCGGCTGATCAGCGGTCGGCGAAGACCGGCTCCCAGCCCTGCCGTTCGTCGCCGACGGGCTCCTCGCGGTAGCCGCTGAGCGGGACGACCTCGGCGCTGCCGATGGTGACCAGCACCAGCCGGAGCCGGTACGGCTCCGTCTCCGGGTCCCCCTCCCAGGCGATGAGCCGCCTGCCGTCCGCCCAGGCGAGCAGTTGCGCGCCGCGCACCCGGGTGATCTCCTTGCCGGTCAACGGATCGCGGATCGCGGAGTACGACGTGCCGTGCGGCTCGGCCACCGGGCCCGAGGCGGCGAGCCGCCCGTCCGGGGACAGCCGGGCGCTCACGTCCGACCTCAGCCGGCGCTCGTTCGGGGGAGCGGCGACCTTCCGGCCCGCGAGGTCGTAGTACTGCTGCATGCCGTCCCGGGACCCCACGACCCGCGCGTACAGCAGGTCGCCGGTGCGGCCGAAGGCGAAGTCCTTGCGGCCGATGGCGTCCCGCTCGGCCGTGACACCGACCCATCTGCCGTTGCCCGAAGCCACGTCCAGGATCTGGAAGCCCGTCCGGGGCGTGGCGCGAAACCGCGGCAACACGATGTGCCGGCCGGGCTTCGCCTCGACGGGCCGGTCGAAGAGGTCGGGGTTCTCCTTGTACGTCGTGGCGACCAACTTGCGGCCGTCGGGCGAGAACGCCAGCCCCGCGACGCCCCGGGCCACCGGGATCCAACGCTCGACCTCCCCCGTCGCGAGGTCGAGCAGGCCGATGCGGGCGGCGGGCAGTCTCCGCTCCAGCACGGCGGCGGTCCTCAGGCCCGGGGCGACGGCCACGAACGACCAGCGGGCGTCCTGCCGGTAGCGGCCGGTCCTGGGGTTCAGCAGCCAGTACGTGCGCTCGCCGGCCGCGAGGTCGGCGGTCTGCGGCACCGAGCGGGTCGTGTAGTACGCGGCCAGCACCGACCGCCCGGCCGCGATCAGCTCGCGCGGCGGCGACTGGTCGGGATGGGCCCGGACGCCATGGGAGTTCAGCACGCCGGACGGCCGTACGTCCTTCTCGCCGCCGGAGTCCAGCAGCGGCACCCCGACACCGACGGCGACCACCGCGGCGGTGGCGACGGCGACGGACACCAGGCGCCGGGTACGGCGGCGCCGGCGGGCGCCCAGCACCCGGTCGGCGAATCCCGCCGGTGTCGGCGGCTGCTGCGCGGCCTGCTCCCACAGCGCGTCGCGCACGAGTTCCTCGACGTTCACGAGCGCACCTCCACGGGCGAGAAGTCACAGGTCGGCCGCTGCTGCCGGGGATCCAGGGCCGCCAGCTCCGGGGCCAGCTCACGGAGCCGGGCCAGGGAGCGATGGGTGGTGGACCGTACGGTGCCCACGGAGCAGCCCAGGATCCGGGCCACGTCGGCCTCGGGCAGGTCCTCGAAGTAGCGCAGGACCAGTACGGTGCGCTGGCGGGCGGTGAGCCGGGACAGCGCCGTACGCAGCACGAGCCGTAGTTCGGCCGCGCCCGAGGCGTCCGGGGTGTGGCCTGCGCGGGTCTCCGGCGGCTCGGCCACCGTGACCTCGCGCCGCCGCCACTTGAGCCGCCAGCGGCTGATCTGCTGCCGGTACAGGATCCGCCGGACGTAGGCCTCGGGCTCGTCGATCCGCTGCCAGCGCCCGGCCGCCTTGACCAGCGCGTTCTGCAGCAGGTCCTCGGCGGCGTGCCGGTCGCCGCCGGTCAGCAGGACGGCGGTCTTCAGCAGGGCGGACGACCTGCCGGCCACGAACTGTCGGAAACTCTCCTGCGCTTCGGCATCCATCGTCACCTTCTCTTTCCCCCGGGCCCCTCGTCGTCCGGGCCCCGCACCCCTCCTGACGCGCGCACCCGCCGCCCGCTATGCCTGTCGTCCGGGCGGAAATTCCGTCGGGCGGCCGCCGCCGCTGCCGTACGGTGGCCCCGTGAGCCGCCCCCTGCTGTTCCTGGATGTCGACGGGCCCCTCAACCCGTACGCGGCCCAGCCCGAACGCCGCCCGGAGGGCTATACGACGATCCGGGTGCCCCTCGACTCCCGGCGCTCCCTGCGGGTCTGGCTGAATCCGGAGCACGGCCCGGAGCTGCTCCGGCTCGGCTACGAGCTGTGCTGGGCGACGAGCTGGATGGCCGAGGCCAACGTGTGGATCGCCCCGGTCATCGGACTGCCCGAGCTGCCGTACGTCGACTTCGGCGTGGGCTTGTTCGCCGAGCGTCCCGACGGGGTGCACTGGAAGACGGAGGCGATCGTGGCGCATGCCGGGGGCCGCCCGTTCGCCTGGGTGGACGACGAGCAGAGCGGGGCGGACGCGCGGTACGTCAGGGACCGTCACCCCGGGCCCGCCCTGCTCCACCATGTGAACCCTAGGCTCGGCCTGCGCGAGTCCGACTTCGCGGCGCTGCGGGAGTTCGCCGAGGCCGCGCCCGCATGACGGCCGCGGCCTCGCCGCACGACGAAGCGCCCTTCACTGTGCGGTGAAGGGCGCTCGGTCGGGTGCGGTGGGTCAGTTGTGGCTGTGCAGGATGTCGTTCAGGCCGCCCCAGACCGCGTTGTTCGGGCGGGCCTCGACGACGCCGGTGACCGAGTTGCGGCGGAAGAGGATGTTGGAGGCGCCGTTGAGGTCGCGGGCCTTGACGATCTGGCCGTCGGGCATGGTCACCCGGGTGCCCGCGGTGATGTACAGGCCCGCCTCGATCACGCACTCGTCGCCGAGCGCGATGCCGACGCCCGCCTCGGCGCCGATCAGACAGCGCTCGCCGATGGAGATGATCACGTTGCCGCCGCCGGACAGGGTGCCCATGGTGGAGGCACCGCCGCCGATGTCGGAGCCGTCGCCGACCACGACGCCCGCGGAGATCCGGCCCTCGACCATCGAGGTGCCCAGCGTGCCGGCGTTGAAGTTGACGAAGCCCTCGTGCATGACCGTGGTGCCCGCGGCGAGGTGCGCGCCCAGGCGGACCCGGTCGGCATCCGCGATGCGCACGCCCTTGGGGGCGACGTAGTCCGTCATCCGCGGGAACTTGTCGATCGAGGTGACCTGTAGGTGCAGGCCCTCGGCGCGGGCGTTCAGCCGCACCTTCTCGATGTCGTCGACGGCGACCGGGCCGAGCGAGGTCCAGGCGACGTTGGCGAGGTGGCCGAAGATGCCGTCCAGGCTCTGGCCGTGCGGCTTGACCAGGCGGTGCGAGAGCAGGTGCAGGCGCAGGTAGACGTCGTGGGCGTCGATCGGCTTCTCGTCGAGGGAGGCGATGACCGTGCGGACCGCGACCACCTCGACGCCCCGGCGGGCGTCCGGGCCGATCGCCGCGGTGGCGCCGCCGCCCAGCAGCTGAGCCGCCTGCTCGGCGGTGAGCCGCTCGGTGCCGGCCGGGCCCGGCTCCTCGACCAGCTCGGGGGCCGGGAACCAGGTGTCGAGAACGGTGCCGTCGGAGGCGAGGGTGGCGAGGCCGGCGGCGACGGCGCCGGTGGTGCGGGAAGCAGAGTCGGTCATGGAAGAAAACCTAACGTGGGCGGGGTGGTCAGGGCGAACCGCGTCTCACGTGCCGGGCGCCGCTTCAGGGGATCAGCCGAGCCAGCGCGGCCCGGGCGTACTCCTCGTCGTACGAACCGCCGGTCAGCAGCACCTGGAGGCAGATGCCGTCCATCAGCGCGAGCAGGGCGCGGGCGGTGACCGGGTCGGTGCGCCGGGCCAGCAGCGCCGCCGCGTCCTCGGTCCACTCTGCGGCGACGGGGCGCAGCGCGGGGCGGCGCAGGGCCGCCAGATACAGCTCGTACTCCAGCTCCACGCCGGTACGGTCGCCGCCCAGCCACGCACCGAGCGCCCGGGCCAGCTCCGCCGCGAGGTCGACGCCCGGGTCGTCCTTCGGCAACCGCTCGGCGAGCACCCGGCCGAAGTTCTCGTTCGACTGCCGCAGCGCGGCCACCATCAGCTCTTCCAAGGTGGCGAAGTGGTACGTCGTCGAGCCGAGCGGGACGTCGGCCTCGGCGGCGACCGTGCGGTGGCTCAGGCCGGCGATACCGTCCCGGCCGACCACGCGGATCGCCGCGTCGATGATGCGCCGGCGCCGGTCGGGGTCATAGCGGCGGGGCATCAGTGGCTCGCCCCGCCCAGGTTGAGCACGACCACGCCCCCGATGATCAGCAGGATCCCGCCGACCTTGGCGGCGCTCAGCCCCTCCCCGAACAGCAGCAGGCCGAGGACGGCGATGGTCGCGGTGCCCACGCCGGACCAGATCGCGTACGCCGTGCCGATCTGGACCGTCTTCAGCGTCTGGGCGAGCAGCGCGAAGGAGACGAGGTAGCCCAGGGCCGTCACGAGCGAGGGCCACAGCCGGCTGAACCCCTCGCTGTACTTCATCGCCGTCGTCGCGGCAACCTCGGCGGCGATGGCGCCGGTGAGCGTCAGGTATCCCATGTGTACAAGCGTACACAACGACTGCGTACGGGCGTACACAACGAGAAAGTTTCACTTTCACAGAAACCGCTCACTGAGCGTTCTCCGACCACTAGGGTGCGGGTCCATGCCCGATCACACCCCCCATCCCTGGGAGACCGGCTGGAGTGCCGACGCCTCCCGCTCCCCCGGCACCCGAAGACTCTGGCTGGCCGGCGCGCTCGCGCTCGCGGTGGTCACCGCCTGCGTCACCGCCCTGGCCGTGAACTCCGGGCCCTCGCGGCCCGAAGCCGCCCCGCAGGCGGCCGGAGCCCCCACGGACGACGGCCCCGGCCTGCTCTCCTTCGCCTCGCCCTCGGCGCGTACGACCGCTTCGCCCGGAAGCGGGACCACGATGGCGTCCGCGACACCGCGCGTCGCCGCCCCGCGCACCACGGACCCGAAGACCGCACCGTCCCCGAAGACCGCACCGCCCACGTCACCGTCCCGGCACGGGAGTTCACCGATGCCCGCCGCCGCCCGGCGCTCCGTCCGCTCCCTCAACTACCCGGACCGGTACTGGCACATCAGCGGCGACTACGTGAGGCTGGACCCCGTCACCACCCCCGCCGCCCGCCGCGCCGCGACCTTCACTCTGGTCAAGGGCCTTGCGGACAGCGCCTGTTACTCCTTCGCCACGGCCGACGGCGGCTATCTCCGCCACCGGAACTTCCTGCTGCGCGCCGAAGCCGACGACGGCACCGCCCTGTTCCGCCAGGACGCCACCTTCTGCCCCCGCCCATCGACCTTCAGCGGAGCGACCATGCTGGAGTCGGTCAACTACCCCGGCCGCTTCCTGCGCCACCAGAACTTCCAGCTGAAGCTGGACCCGTACCGGAACACCGACCTGTACCGGGCGGACTCGGCGTTCCGGCTCGTGGACGGGCTGGGCTGAGCATGGACAAGCGGCGGCACCCGGCAGGTGCCGCCGCTTCACGCACGCGTGTTCTCAGACGTTGAACCCGAGCGCCCGGAGCTGCTCGCGGCCGTCGTCCGTGATCTTGTCGGGGCCCCACGGGGGCATCCAGACCCAGTTGATGCGCAGTTCGCTGACGAGGCCGTCCGTGGCGGACTTGGCCTGGTCCTCGATGACGTCCGTCAGCGGGCAGGCCGCGGAGGTCAGGGTCATGTCGACGGTCGCGATGTTGGACTCGTCGACGTGGATGCCGTAGATCAGGCCGAGGTTGACGACGTCGATGCCCAGCTCGGGGTCGACCACGTCCATCAGGGCCTCGCGGAGTTCCTCCTCCGAGGCCGGCTTCATCTCGACGGTGTCGCTCATGCGGTCTTCCTTTCGGCATCGGCGCCACCCAGAGCCTGGGCCGTCGCGTCCTTCCACGCCATCCAGCTCAGGAGGGCGCACTTGACCCGCGCGGGGTACTTGGAGACACCGGCGAACGCGACCGCGTCCTCCAGGATGTCCTCCATCGCGTCGTCCGGCTCGATCCGGCCCTTGGACTGCATCAGCTCCAGGAAGGTCTCCTGGATCTTCTGCGCCTCGGGCAGGTCCTTGCCGACCAGCAACTCGTTGAGGACCGACGCGCTCGCCTGGCTGATCGAGCAGCCCTGACCCTCGTACGAGACGTCCGCGATCTTGGTGCCGTCGTACTTCACGCGAAGGGTGATCTCGTCGCCGCACGTCGGGTTCACATGGTGCACCTCGGCGTCGCCATCCCGCAGACCACGCCCGTGGGGGTTCTTGTAGTGGTCCAGGATGACTTCCTGGTACATCGAATCCAGCTTCACGGTTTCAGCTCACGCCTCTCAGCCGAAGAAGTTCCGTACGTGCTCCAGCCCCTCGACCAGTGCGTCGATCTCGGCCGGCGTGGAGTACAGATAGAACGACGCTCGCGTGGTCGCAGGAATTCCGTAGCGCAGGCAGACGGGCCGCGCGCAGTGGTGGCCGACACGGACCGCGATGCCCTGCTCGTCGAGGACCTGGCCCACGTCGTGCGGGTGGATGTCACCCAGGGTGAAGGAGATCGCCGCACCCCGGTCCTCGGCCGTGGTCGGGCCGATGATCCTCAGGTCCGGGACCTCGGCGAGCCTCTTCACCGCGTACTCGGTCAGCGCGTGCTCGTGGGCGAGGATCTTGTCCATGCCGATCGAGTTGAGGTAGTCGATCGCCGCGCCCAGGCCGACCGCCTGGGCGATCGGGGGCGTGCCCGCCTCGAACTTGTGCGGTGCCGGGGCGTAGGTGGAGGAGTGCATCGAGACGGTCTCGATCATCTCGCCGCCGCCCAGGAACGGGGGCAGGTCCTCCAGCAGCTCCTGGCGGCCCCACAGGACGCCGATGCCCGTCGGACCGCACATCTTGTGGCCGGTGAAGGCCACGAAGTCGGCCTGGAGGGCCTGTACGTCCAGCGGCATGTGCGGGGCGGCCTGGGAGGCGTCGATGCACACCAGCGCGCCGACCTCCTGCGCGCGGCGGACTATCGCCTCGACCGGGTTGACCGTGCCCAGGATGTTCGACACCAGCACGAAGGAGACGATCTTCGTCTTCTCCGTGATGATCTCGTCGATGTTGGACAGGTCGAGCCGGCCGTCGTCGGTGAGGCCGAACCACTTCAACTTCGCGCCCGTGCGCTGCGCGAGCAGCTGCCACGGGACGATGTTGGAGTGGTGCTCCATCTCCGTGATAACGATCTCGGTCTCGTGGTCGACCCGGTAGGGCTCCTCGGCCCAACCGAGCATGTTCGCCACGAGGTTCAGCGACTCGGAGGCGTTCTTGGTGAAGATCACCTCGTCGCGGCTGGGCGCGTTGACGAACTCGGCGACCTTGTCGCGCGCGCCCTCGTACAGCGCCGTGGCCTCCTCGGCGAGCACATGCACACCGCGGTGGACGTTGGCGTTGTAGCGCTCGTAGTACTCGCTCAGGGCGTCCAGTACCTGGCGCGGCTTCTGCGAGGTCGCCGCGTTGTCCAGGTACACGAGCTTCTTGCCGTCGTGGACCAGCCGGTCCAGGACGGGGAAGTCCTTACGGATCGCCTCGGTGTCGAGGAGGCCCGGCAGCTGTGTCACGCGGATACGCCACCCTTCGTGTATGCCTCGTAGCCCTCGTCCTCCAGCTTGTCGGCGAGCTCGGCGCCGCCGGACTCCACGATCCGGCCGGCGGAGAAGACGTGGACGAAGTCGGGCTTGATGTAGCGCAGGATGCGCGTGTAGTGCGTGATCAGCAGGGTGCCGACCTCGCCGGTCTCGCGGACGCGGTTGACGCCCTCGGAGACGATGCGGAGCGCGTCGACGTCGAGGCCGGAGTCGGTCTCGTCGAGGATCGCGACCTTCGGCTTGAGCAGCTCCAGCTGGAGGATCTCGTGGCGCTTCTTCTCACCGCCGGAGAAGCCCTCGTTGACGTTGCGCTCGGCGAAGGACGGGTCCATGTTGAGGCGCTCCATGGCCTCCTTGACCTCCTTCACCCAGGTGCGCAGCTTGGGGGCCTCGCCGCGGACGGCGGTGGCGGAGGTGCGCAGGAAGTTGGAGACCGAGACGCCGGGGACCTCGACCGGGTACTGCATCGCCAGGAACAGGCCGGCGCGGGCGCGCTCGTCGACGGACATCTCCAGGACGTCCTCGCCGTCGAGCAGCACGGTGCCCTCGGTGATCGTGTACTTCGGGTGACCCGCGAGCGAGTAGGCGAGGGTCGACTTGCCGGAGCCGTTGGGGCCCATGATGGCGTGCGTCTCGCCCTGCTTCACGGTGAGGTCGACGCCCTTGAGGATCTCCTTCGTGGCGTTGTCGGCCTCGACGGTGACGTGCAGGTCTCGGATTTCAAGCGTTGCCATGGGTGCCTCAGGACTCCTGGGTGAGGGAGACGAGAACGTCGTCCCCTTCGATCTTTACGGGGTATACGGGGACGGGGCGCGTGGCGGGGAGGCCGGACGGCTTGCCGGTGCGCAGGTCGAAGGCGGAGCCGTGCAGCCAGCACTCGATCTGGCAGTCCTCCACCTCGCCCTCGGAGAGGGAGACGTTCGCGTGGGAGCAGATGTCGTAGATGGCGAACACCTCGCCCTCGGTCTTCACGACCGAGACCGGCGTGCTGTCGATCTCCACCCGCTTCGGGGTGTCCTCCGCCAGCTCGCTCAGCCCACAGACGCGTACGAAGGTCATGCGACCGAAGCCTCCAGCTCCTCCTCGATCTTGGCGAGCAGGCGCTCCTCGATGTCGGCGACACCGATCTGCTGGACCAGCTCGGCGAAGAAGCCGCGGACCACCAGGCGGCGGGCCTCGTGCTGCGGGATGCCGCGGGCCATCAGGTAGAAGAGCTGCTCGTCGTCGAAGCGGCCGGTGGCCGAGGCGTGGCCGGCGCCGACGATCTCGCCGGTCTCGATCTCCAGGTTCGGCACCGAGTCGACGCGCGCGCCGTCCGTGAGGACCAGGTTGCGGTTCATCTCGTAGGTGTCCGTGCCCTCGGCCTTGGCCTCGATGAGCACGTCGCCGATCCAGACCGCGTGCGCGTCGTCGCCCTGGAGCGCGCCCTTGTAGACGACGTTCGACTTGCAGTGCGGGGTGTTGTGGGTGACCAGCAGACGGTGCTCCTGGTGCTGCCCGGCGTCGGTGAAGTACAGGCCGAACAGCTCGGCCTCGCCGCCGGGGCCGGCGTACTCCACGCGCGGGTGCAGGCGGACCACGTCACCGCCGAAGGTGACGACCACGGACTTGAAGGAGGCGTCACGGCCGACCAGCGCGTTGTGCTGGGCGACGTGGACGGCCTTGTCGTCCCAGTCCTGGACGGAGACGACGGTCAGCTTGGCGCCGTCACCGAGGACGTAGTCGACGTTGGCGGCGAGCACCGCGTCACCGGTGTGGTCGATGACCACGACGGCCTCGGTGAAGTTGCCCAGCTCGATCACCTGGTGGCCGAAGGCGGTCCCGCCCTGGCCGTGCACCGCGATGCGGATCGGCTCGGTGAGGACGGTCTCCTTCGGGACGGTCACGACCGAGGCCTTCTCGAAGGCGGAGTACGCCTGGGCGGCGATGCGGTCCACGGGGGTGCCCGCCTTGCCGAGCCGCGCGTCGTCACGGCCGACGGTCTCGACGGTGACGCCCTCGGGGGCCTGGACGTCGACCTTCACGCCGTCGCCGTTCGCGACGGCGGTGCCGTCGTGGAGTCCGCGCAGGCGCTCCAGCGGGGTGAACCGCCACTCCTCCTCGCGGCCGTGCGGGACCGGGAAGTCCGCCACGTCGAAGGACGGGGGCGCGCTCATGCGCGAGACGACGGTCGACTCGGCGGCGACCGCGATCTGGCCGGCGGTGGTGGAGCCCACCGGGATGTTCTGGGCCTCAGCCATGGCTGTCGTTGTGCTCTCTTCCTGCGTCAAGAAATCTGCGTGCTGCTTTTCGGGCGGACCGGTGACTAACCGACCGCGCCCTCCATCTGCAGCTCGATCAGCCGGTTGAGCTCCAGCGCGTACTCCATCGGCAGCTCCTTGGCGATCGGCTCGACGAAGCCGCGCACGATCATCGCCATCGCCTCGAACTCGGTCAGACCACGGCTCATCAGGTAGAAGAGCTGGTCCTCGGAGACCTTGGAGACGGTCGCCTCGTGGCCCATGGACACGTCGTCCTCGCGGACGTCCACGTAGGGGTACGTGTCGGAGCGGGAGATCGTGTCGACCAGCAGCGCGTCGCAGAGCACGTTGGACTTGGAGCCCGCGGCGCCCTCGCCGATCTCGACCAGGCCGCGGTACGAGGTACGGCCGCCGCCGCGCGCCACGGACTTGGAGACGATGTTGGACGAGGTGTTCGGCGCCATGTGGACCATCTTGGAACCGGCGTCCTGGTGCTGGCCCTCGCCCGCGAAGGCGATGGAGAGGGTCTCGCCCTTGGCGTGCTCGCCCATCAGGTAGACGGCCGGGTACTTCATCGTCACCTTGGAGCCGATGTTGCCGTCGATCCACTCCATGGTCGCGCCCTCGTAGGCCACGGCGCGCTTGGTGACCAGGTTGTAGACGTTGTTCGACCAGTTCTGGATGGTCGTGTAGCGGCAGCGGGCGTTCTTCTTGACGATGATCTCGACGACCGCGGAGTGCAGCGAGTCCGACTTGTAGATCGGGGCCGTACAACCCTCGACGTAGTGCACGTAGGCACCCTCGTCGACGATGATCAGGGTCCGCTCGAACTGGCCCATGTTCTCCGTGTTGATGCGGAAGTAGGCCTGGAGCGGGATCTCGACGTGCACGCCCTTCGGGACGTAGATGAACGACCCGCCGGACCACACGGCGGTGTTCAGCGCCGCGAACTTGTTGTCGCCGGCGGGGATGACGGTCCCGAAGTACTCCTTGAAGAGCTCCGGGTGCTCCTTCAGCGCGGTGTCCGTGTCGAGGAAGATGACACCCTGCTCCTCCAGGTCCTCGCGGATCTGGTGGTAGACGACCTCGGACTCGTACTGGGCGGCGACACCGGCGACCAGGCGCTGCTTCTCGGCCTCCGGGATGCCCAGCTTGTCGTAGGTGTTCTTGATGTCCTCGGGCAGGTCCTCCCAGGACTCCGCCTGCTTCTCCGTGGAGCGCACGAAGTACTTGATGTTGTCGAAGTCGATGCCCGAGAGGTCGGAGCCCCAGTTCGGCATGGGCTTCTTCTCGAAGAGCTTCAGGCCCTTCAGGCGCAGCTTCGTCATCCACTCCGGCTCCGACTTCTTGTCGGAGATGTCGCGGACGACCTCCTCGTTCAGGCCGCGCCGGGCGGAGGCACCGGCCACGTCGGAGTCGGCCCAGCCGTATTCGTACTTGCCCAGGCCCTCGAGCTCAGGGTGAGCAGTCTCCGTGGGGAGAGTCATGCGGGGTTCCTCCCGGCCGTGCTTGCAGGTGCATCAGTGGAAATCTTGGGGATGAACGTCGTGCAGACGCCGTCGCCGTGCGCGATGGTCGCCAGTCGCTGGACGTGGGTACCCAGCAGCTCGGCGAAGATCTCCGTCTCCGCCTCGCACAGCTGCGGGAACTGCTCCGCGACGTGGGCGACCGGGCAGTGGTGCTGGCACAGCTGCTCGCCGACCGGTGCGCTGCGCGCCGTAGCAGCGTACCCGTCCACGCTCAAGGCCTTGGCCAGGGCTTCCGCTCGCTTGTCGGGCGTCACGGCCTCGATCGCCTTGCGGTACGCGCTCGCCTGGGCGGCGATCCGGGCGCGGGCGAAGGCGGCGACCGCGTCGGGTCCACCGCCCTGCTCCGCGATCCAGCGGAGCGCGTCCACGGCGAGCTTGTCGTACGACTGGTCGAAGGCGTCCCGGCCACAGTCGGTGAGCGCGAAGACCTTGGCGGGGCGGCCACGCGTGCGCGTGCCGTACACCCGCTGCTCGCGCGCCTCCACGACGTCGTCGGCGACGAGCGCGTCCAGATGGCGCCGCACGGCCGCCTGGGTGAGCCCCAGCCGGCCGGCGAGTTCGGCGACGGTCGACGGGCCGTGGTCCAGGATGGAGCGCGCGACGCGGTTGCGCGTGGAGCGCTCACCGGTCGCGAGTTCCTCCTGCGGGGCCCCCAGGGGGGTCTCCCGAGCCTCGCCGACGTTTTTCACAACGCCATTGTTGCGTAATTCCGGGGAGCCTGACAAGCGCCGTCCGGATCATCGAGCGGTGCCCTGCGTCACTTAGGTATACCTAATGTGACCTGCGGAAATGATCTTTGATCGATCATTCCGGGGCAGGCCGAGCGGCCGATTCGGTGGCGCCGCACGACCCGGTCCGAAAGACTCCCGAACCATGCCGACACCCCCTCCGACCGGCCCTCTTGTCACCCGCGACGGATGCCTCCGGCGGCTTGGCCGGGCAAGGTGGGGCGGCGTTCACGGCACCACTCCGGAACCAGCTGGACCCTCTGGGGGCTGCCGCCCCCAGACCCCCGTTTCCGCCCTGACGGACCTCGTCCTCAAATGGCGGACAGGCTGGTTTCGCCGATCGGCATCCGAGACGCGGGACGGCGCTGTCACCGGCCCCGCGAGGAGTAGCCCGGCACGGAGGAAACCCCGTGCGGAGGACTTCCCGCACCCCCGCGCCCGAGCGGCAAGCGGTCTCCCTAGACTCTGGACCCATGCGAAGTGAGCCCGTGGTCCAGGTCCACGCCCTGGTGAAGCGGTACGGCACGAAGACCGCGGTGGACGGCCTCGACCTGGTGGCCGAGGCGGGCGTGACCGCCGTACTCGGTCCCAACGGGGCGGGAAAGACGACCACGGTCGAGACCTGCGAGGGGTACCGGAAGCCGGATTCCGGCACGGTGCGCGTCCTGGGCCTCGACCCGGTACGGCAGTCCGCCGAGCTGCGCCCCCGTATCGGTGTGATGCTGCAGTCCGGCGGCGTGTACTCCGGCGCCCGGGCCGACGAGATGCTCCGGCACGTGGCGAAGCTGCACGCACACCCGCTGGACGTGGACGCGCTGATCGAGCGGCTGGGGCTGGGCGGCTGCGGGCGGACCGGTTACCGGCGGCTGTCCGGCGGCCAGCAGCAGCGGCTCGCGCTCGCCATGGCCGTCGTGGGGCGCCCGGAACTGGTGTTCCTGGACGAGCCGACCGCCGGGCTCGACCCGCAGGCCCGCCGGGCCACCTGGGACCTGGTGAAGGACCTGCGCGCCGACGGCGTCTCGGTGATCCTCACCACGCACTACATGGAAGAGGCCGAGCAGCTCGCCGACGACGTGGCGATCATCGACGGCGGCCGGGTCATCGCCCAGGGCTCCCCCGAGGAGCTGTGCAAGGGCGGCGCCGAGAACACCCTGCGCTTCACCGGCCGTCCCGGCCTCGACGTGGGCTCGCTGCTCAAGGCGCTCCCGGCCGACTGCACGGCCGCCGAGCTGACCCCGGGCGGCTACCGGGTCGTCGGCAAGGTCGACCCGCAGCTGCTGGCCACCGTGACCTCGTGGTGCGCCCAGCACGGAGTGATGCCGGACCGGATCTCGGTGGAGCGGCACACCCTGGAGGACGTCTTCCTGGAGCTGACCGGCAAGGAGCTGCGCTCATGACCACCGCCACGGGTACCTATTCCCCGAAGCCGGGCGCGGCGCCGCTCCCCCGCATGATCGCGGCGCAGGCGGCCCTGGAGACCAGGATGCTGCTGCGCAACGGCGAGCAGCTGCTGCTGACGGTCGTCATCCCGACCCTGCTGCTGGCGCTCTTCAGCTCGGTGGACATCGTCGACACCGGCAAGGGCAAGGCGGTGGACTTCCTCGCCCCCGGCATCCTGGCGCTCGCCGTGATGTCGACGGCGTTCACCGGGCAGGCCATCGCGACCGGCTTCGAGCGCCGCTACGGCGTGCTGAAGAGGCTCGCCTCCTCGCCGCTGCCCCGCTGGGGCCTGATGGCCGCCAAGACGGCGTCCGTGCTGGTCACCGAGGTCCTCCAGGTGATCCTGCTGACGGCGATCGCCTTCGCGCTGGGCTGGTCCCCGCACGGCAACCCGGCCGCCGTGCTGCTCCTGCTGATCCTCGGTACGGCCGCCTTCTCCGGCCTCGGCCTGCTGATGGCGGGCACGCTGAAGGCGGAGGCGACCCTGGCCGCCGCCAACCTGATCTTCCTGCTGCTGCTCGTCGGCGGCGGTGTCATCGTGCCGCTGGACAAGTTCGGCCCGGCCGGGCAGCACATGCTCGGGCTGCTGCCCATCTCCGCGCTGTCGGACGGCCTGCGGGACGTGCTCCAGCACGGCGCCGGGATGCCGTGGGGCGACCTGGGGATCCTCGCCGTGTGGGCGGTCGTCGGACTGGCCGCGGCGGGCAGGTTCTTCCGCTGGGAGTGAGGCGTCACGACGGACCCTCGTGAAAGCGTGCACAAGCGGCGGGCCTACGATGGTGCGCGTGCCAAAGCTGAACCCCGCCGACGCCGCAGCGGCTCTGCGCAACCCGCTCGCCTTCATCGCCGCACGCTGGACCCCGCATCCCCGGACGGTCCAGCGGGCCGCCCTCGCCGCGCTCGTGATGTCGGTGGTCATCGTCGTCACCGGTGGCGCCGTCCGCCTCACCGGCTCGGGCCTCGGCTGCCCGACCTGGCCCGAGTGCACCGACGGCTCGCTGACCCCGACGAACGCGCTGAGCTACCACAGCGCGATCGAGTTCGGTAACCGGATGCTGACGTACGTGCTGTGCGCCGCGGTCGGCTGGGCGATCATCGCCGCCCGCTCGGAGAAGCCGTACCGGCGCAGCCTGACCCGGCTGGGCTGGGCGCAGTTCTGGCTGGTGATGGGCAACGCGATCCTCGGCGGCATCGTGGTGCTCGTCGGCCTCAACCCGTACACGGTCGCGGCCCACTTCCTGCTGGCGACGGCCCTGACCACGGTCGCCGCGGTGATGTGGCAGCGCACGCGCGAGGGCGACAGCGCGCCCCGGCCGCTGGTCGGCAAGGCCGTGCAGCAGCTGGTGTGGTTCCTGGTGGCCGCGTCCCTCCTGCTGATCGCGGCCGGCACGGTGGTGACCGGCGCCGGGCCGCACGCGGGTGACTCCAGCGAGGTCAAGCGGATCCCCATCGACTGGGAGACCGTGTCCAAGCTGCACGCGGTGTTCGCCTGGATCGTGGTGACGCTGACGTTCGCGCTGTGGTTCGTGCTGAAGGCCGTGGACGCGCCGAAGGGGCCGCTCGCGCGCACCCGCGATCTGTTCCTGATCCTGCTCGGCCAGGGTGTGATCGGTTACGTGCAGTACTTCACCCACCTGCCCGAGTTGCTGGTGGGCCTGCACATGTTCGGCTCGTGCCTGGTGTGGATCGGCGTCCTGCGGGTTCTGCTGTCGCTCCGCGAACGCCCGGAGGGCACCCTCGACCTGCCCGGCCCTTCGGCCGAGGTGACGGTCGGCACGCGCGCGTAGCCGCCCTCAGCCGCCCAGCCCGTACACCCGGCGCGCGTTGTCCGCCGCGACCATACGGGCCACCCGCTGGGCGTCCTCCAGGGACCAGGCGCCCTCGGCGACCCAGCCGCCCAGGACCCGGCTCAGGGCCTCGCGGAACAGGCGGGCGCCGACGACGTGCAGCTCGGGCAGGCCGTGCGCGCCGGTGGAGAAGAGGATCTTGCCGAAGGGGGCGAGCTCCAGGATCTCGGCGAGGACGGTGGCCGCGCGGGCGCCGGTGCGGACGAGAGCGGCGCCGGAGTCGGCGTAGACGTGCGGGAAGACGCCGGCCAGATGGGCGGCGTGGCGGTGGTACGGATAGCCGTGCAGCAGGATCAGATCGGTGCCGAGGCCCGCCGTGGCCCGCACGAAGTCGGTGAGCAGCACGGGGTCGGTACGGTCGATGCGGGAGCCCGGCGCGCCGAGCCCGGCGTGCAGTTGCAGGGGCAGGCCCGAGGCGACCGCGATCCACAGCAGGTGCCGTAGCAGCACCGGGTCCTTGAGCGGGCCGCCGACCCGCCGCCCGGCCAGCCAGCGGCCCGCCGCACCCCGCACCTCTCCCGGCCCCGGCGGCTCGGGCGCCAGCGCGAGTCCGTGTCCCAGCCCCGCGACGGAGGTGAAGGCGACCGCGTTCGCGGCGGCGCCGTGCACCGACTCGGCGAGGTTGGCGAGGAAGGACTCGACGGTGCCGGAGGTGTCGGCGACCTGCTCCGCGAGCTGCTCGAGCCGGACGATCTCATGGGCCTGGGCACAGCCGGCGGAGGCCAGCTCGGTGGGGCCCGTGAGGTCGCCGGGCAGGCCGGTGTCGATCAGGTACGTGGTGATGCCGCTGCCGCGCAGCAGCCTGCGGCCCGCCTCCAGGACGCCCAGCTCCCGGCGCCGGGCCAGATAGCGGGCAGGCGGGCAGTGCGGTTCCAGGCCGAGCAGGGGTGGGCACCAGCGCCGTACGGCGAATCCCGTCTGGGTGTCGAAGAGGGTGGTGCCGGGTGCGGGCGGGCCCTCGGTGCGGGCGAGTTGGGCCTCGAAGGTGCCGAGGCCCAGCTCGGTGCGCAGTACGCCGTGACAGTACTGGTCCACGAGGGACGGCGTTTCGATCATCCGGGCTCCCCGTGAGGACGCGTGTTCTGCCTTACACGTCCTAACGGGTGAATGAGGTTCAGGTGGCGGCGGCCGACCCAAAGGGGCGCGGGGAAACTGCGCGAGCAACCACGATGGACCGGCAGTCGGCGAACTGCCGGCACCACCCGAGCTAGCCGCCGATCTGAATGCCCGCCATCCGCTTCCACTCGTACGTACCGGTCTTCACCTTTGCCGCGAACTCGCCGTCGAAGGACTCGTGGACCGTGATGCCGGACTTCTCGACGGCCTTCTCGGCGATCTCGGTGCTGGGGGCCACCAGGTCGCCCCAGCCGCCGTCCTCGCCGACGAGGACGATGCGGGCGCCGCGCTCGCCGATGTAGGCCACCTGGCCCTCGGCGCCGCCGTGTGCCTTGGCGAAGGCGCTGATCTCCCGGGCGAGCTTGGCCGCCTTGCGCTCGGCCCTCGCGTCAACCTGCTGCGTGTCTGCCATGACCAGGATGCTACTCACGAGTAGATCGACTGGCGAGAGCAGCCCGCTGTGACGTACGCCCGGCGGGTGTCAGCGCAGGAACGGGTCCACCGCGACCGCGACGAACAGGATCGACACATAGGTGATCGACCAGTGGAAGAGACGCATCTCCTTCAGCTTGGCACCGGTCACCTCGGCCTTCGCCCGGTTCTGCAGCCCGTGCGCCTCCCAGAGCCAGTAACCGCCGACCGCCAGGGCGACCGCCGTGTAGAACCAGCCGGTGTAGCCGAGCGGGGTGGGGAGCAGCGAGACCAGGACCATCACCCAGCTGTAGATGACGATCTGCCGGGCGACGACCTTGTTGGAGGCGATGACCGGCAGCATCGGCACGCCCACGCGCGCGTAGTCCTCCTTGACCTTCATGGACAGCGGCCAGTAGTGCGCCGGCGTCCAGAAGAACATGACGAGGAAGAGGATGACCGGCGCCCAGGACATCGAGTTCGTGACCGAGGACCAGCCGATGAGGACCGGGAGGCAGCCGGCGATGCCGCCCCACACGATGTTCTGCGACGTGCGCCGCTTGAGGATCATCGTGTAGACGACGACATAGAAGAGGAGTGCTCCGAGGGAGAGCCAGGCGCTCAGCCAGTTGACGGTGAACCCGAAGAGCAGCGTCGAGACGACGGCCAGGGTGATGCCGAAGACCAGGCACTCGGGCGGGCTGACCATGCCGGTCACCAGTGGCCGCTGCGAGGTGCGGTCCATCAGGGCGTCGATGTCCCGGTCGATGTACATGTTGAGCGCGTTGGCGCCGCCCGCCGAGAGGTAACCGCCGACGCAGGTCAGCAGGACCAGCTTCAGGTCCGGCACGCCCTGCTGCGCCAGGAACATCACCGGAACGGTGGTGATGAGCAGCAGCTCGATGATCCGCGGCTTGGTCAGAGCCACGAACGCCTTGACACGGGCCCCGAACGGCCGGTGAACCGGGCCTTGGCTCGCACCACCCAGCACGCCCGCTGGACGTGATTCGACGGCCGTCACGCACACCCCTGACAGAGACATTCCCAGCAAGCCTCCCCGTGTGAAGTCCCGGTAAAGGCTCGCGCGTACCACGCCACTTTAGACGTTGCCCATACCCCGGCCTTCGCGGGGGTGGGGTTGTGTTGGCGCACGCCCCATAAGAGGGGTCCTACCTCTCGATTGAGCGCTCAGATGACCAGCTCCGTATTCATGTGCCAAATGGCGTGTCGGCCAGTCGGGAGGCGGATCGCACAGAGTCCCGGCAGTCTGGAATGAGTCGAAAAAACGCACGTGCTTACGGGGGTAGGCTCGGCAGCGGCCGGCGGGCAGAAGCACGCCGGCGGCCGGGTGGGCGCATGCCCCGAAGACCGGCGACCGACATGTGGAGAGGAGCCCTGACCCAGGGTGAGCACCAAGCCGACCACCACAGATCTTGAGTGGACCGACCTGGACCAGCGGGCCGTGGACACCGCCCGTGTCCTGGCCGCCGACGCCGTACAGAAGGTCGGCAACGGCCATCCCGGTACGGCGATGAGCCTGGCTCCGGCCGCCTACACCCTCTTCCAGAAGGTGATGCGGCACGACCCGGCCGACCCCGAGTGGGTGGGGCGCGACCGCTTCGTGCTGTCCGCCGGCCACTCGTCCCTGACCCTCTACACGCAGCTCTACCTGGCCGGCTTCGGCCTGGAGCTGGAGGACCTGGAGTCCTTCCGCACCTGGGGTTCGAAGACCCCGGGCCACCCGGAGTACGGGCACACCAAGGGCGTCGAGACCACCACCGGCCCGCTCGGCCAGGGCGTCGCCAACGCGGTGGGCATGGCGATGGCCGCCCGCTACGAGCGCGGTCTGTTCGACCCGGCCGCCCCGCAGGGCGAGTCCCCCTTCGACCACTTCGTCTACTGCATCGCCGGTGACGGCTGCCTGCAGGAGGGCATCTCCGCGGAGGCCTCCTCGCTGGCCGGCCACCAGAAGCTCGGCAACCTGATCCTGCTGTGGGACGACAACCACATCTCGATCGAGGGCGACACCGAGACGGCCGTCTCCGAGGACACCGTCAAGCGGTACGAGGCCTACGGCTGGCACGTGCAGCGCGTGGAGGCCCAGGACAACGGCGACCTGGACCCGGCCGCCATCTACGACGCCGTCCAGAAGGCCAAGGCGGTCACGGACAAGCCGTCCTTCATCGCGATGCGCTCGATCATCGCCTGGCCGGCCCCGAACGCCCAGAACACCGAGGCCGCGCACGGCTCGGCGCTGGGCGACGAGGAGGTCGCGGCCACCAAGCGCGTCCTGGGCTTCGACCCGGAGAAGAGCTTCGCGGTCGAGGACGAGGTGATCACCCACACCCGCAAGGCCCTGGAGCGCGGCGCGCAGGCGAAGGCCGAGTGGGAGAAGTCCCTGCAGCTGTGGCGGGACGACAACCCCGAGCGGGCCGCCGAGTTCGACCGGATCAGCCGGGGCGAGCTGCCCACCGGCTGGGAGGAGAAGATCCCGGTCTTCGAGCCGGGCAAGGGTGTCGCGACGCGTGCCGCCTCCGGCAAGGTGCTGCAGGCGCTCGGCGCGGTGATCCCCGAGCTGTGGGGCGGCTCCGCCGACCTCGCCGGGTCGAACAACACGACCATCGACAAGGAAAGCTCGTTCCTGCCCGAGGGCAACCCGCTGCCCGAGGCCAAGCCGTACGGCCGCACGATCCACTTCGGCATCCGCGAGCACTCGATGGGCGCCGAGATGAACGGCATCGCGCTGCACGGCAACACCCGTGTCTACGGCGGTACGTTCCTCGTCTTCTCCGACTACATGCGCAACGCGGTGCGCCTGTCGGCCCTCATGCACCTGCCGGTGACCTACGTGTGGACGCACGACTCCATCGGTCTCGGCGAGGACGGCCCGACGCACCAGCCGGTCGAGCACCTGGCCTCGCTGCGCGCGATCCCCGGTCTGAACATCGTCCGCCCGGCCGACGCCAACGAGACCGCGGTCGCCTGGCGCGAGATCCTGGGGCGCTACACCAAGGAGTTCGGCAAGGGCCAGCCGCACGGCCTCGCGCTCACCCGCCAGGGCGTGCCGACGTACGAGCCCAACGAGGACGCCGCGCGCGGTGGTTATGTCCTGTTCGAGGCCGAAGGCGGCGATGCGCAGGTCATCCTGATCGCCACCGGTTCCGAGGTGCACGTGGCCGTCGAGGCGCGTGAGCAGCTCCAGGCCGAGGGCGTCCCCACGCGCGTGGTGTCGATGCCGTGCGTCGAGTGGTTCGAGGAGCAGGACCAGGGGTACCGGGACTCCGTGCTCCCGCCGTCCGTCAAGGCCCGTGTGGCCGTGGAGGCGGGCATCGGGCTGACCTGGTACCGCTATGTCGGGGACGCCGGCCGCATCGTTTCCCTGGAGCACTTCGGTGCTTCCGCCGACGGCAAGGTGCTCTTCCGCGAGTTCGGCTTCACTGCCGAGAATGTGGCCGCCAAGGCCCGGGAATCCCTCGCCGCCGCCCAGCGCTGACGCTCATATACGACACGTAGGAGATGTAATTCCATGACAGACGCACTCAAGCGCCTCTCCGAAGAAGGCGTCGCGATCTGGCTGGACGACCTGTCGCGCAAGCGGATCACGTCCGGCAACCTCGCCGAGCTGATCGACCAGCAGCACGTCGTGGGCGTCACCACCAACCCGACGATCTTCCAGAAGGCGATCAGCGGCGGCGACGGCTACGAGCAGCAGGTCACGGACCTCGCCGCCCGCAAGGTCACCGTCGAAGAGGCCATCCGCATGATCACCACGGCGGACGTCCGCGACGCCGCCGACATCCTGCGCCCGGTCTTCGACGCCACCGGCGGCCAGGACGGCCGGGTCTCCATCGAGGTCGACCCGCGCCTCGCGCACAACACGGCGGCCACCGTCGCCGAGGCCAAGCAGCTGGCCTGGCTGGTCGACCGGCCCAACACCCTGATCAAGATCCCGGCCACCAAGGCGGGCCTGCCGGCGATCACCGAGGTCATCGGCCTCGGCATCAGCGTCAACGTCACTCTGATCTTCTCCCTGGAGCGCTACCGCGAGGTCATGGCCGCCTACCTGGCCGGCCTGGAGAAGGCCAAGGAGCGCGGCCTGGACCTGTCGCTGATCCGCTCCGTGGCGTCCTTCTTCGTGTCCCGCGTGGACACCGAGATCGACAAGCGCCTGGACGGCATCGGCACCGACGAGGCCAAGGCGCTGCGCGGCAAGGCCGCCGTCGCCAACGCGCGCCTCGCCTACGAGGCGTACGAGGAGGTCTTCTCCTCCGACCGCTGGAACGCGCTGGAGAACGCCGGCGCCAACAAGCAGCGTCCGCTGTGGGCGTCGACCGGTGTGAAGGACCCGGCGTACCCGGACACGCTGTACGTGACCGAGCTGGTCGCGCCGAACACGGTCAACACCATGCCGGAGGCCACGCTGGAGGCCACCGAGGACCACGGCGAGATCAGCGGCGACACCATCGCCGGCACCTACGGGCAGGCGCGTGCCGACCTCGACGCGCTGGAGAAGCTTGGCATCTCGTACGACGACGTGGTGCAGGTGCTGGAGGACGAGGGCGTCGAGAAGTTCGAGGCGTCCTGGAACGACCTGCTGAAGTCCACCCAGGCGGAGCTCGAGCGCCTCGCCCCTTCGGAGGGCTGACTTGACCCCCCTCTCCGGTTCCGGAGCGAACCCGCTTCGTGACCCGGCCGACCGACGGCTCCCGCGTATCGCGGGGCCGTCGGGCCTGGTCATCTTCGGTGTCACGGGCGACCTGTCCCGCAAGAAGCTGATGCCCGCGGTGTACGACCTCGCCAACCGGGGTCTGCTGCCGCCGGGCTTCTCGCTGGTCGGCTTCGCCCGCCGCGAGTGGGCGAACGAGGACTTCGCGCAGGAGGTCCACGACGCCGTCAAGGCGCATGCCCGTACGCCGTTCCGGGAGGAGGTCTGGCAGCAGCTCATCCAGGGGATGCGCTTCGTCCAGGGCACCTTCGACGACGACGACGCCTTCGAGCGGCTGCGCTCCACCATCGAGGAGCTGGACAAGGCGCAGGGCACCGGCGGCAACTTCGCCTTCTATCTGTCGGTGCCGCCGCGCTCCTTCCCGGTGGTCATCCAGCAGCTGAAGAAGCATGGTCTCGCCGACCAGTCGGGCGGTTCCTGGCGGCGCGCGGTCATCGAGAAGCCGTTCGGGCACGACCTGAAGTCGGCCGAGGAACTGAACAAGGTCGTGCACGAGGTGTTCACCCCGGACCAGGTGTTCCGGATCGACCACTACCTCGGCAAGGAGACCGTCCAGAACATCCTGGCGCTGCGTTTCGCCAACACGATGTTCGAGCCGATCTGGAACCGGTCCTTCGTGGACCATGTGCAGATCACCATGGCCGAGGACATCGGCATCGGCGGCCGGGCCGGCTACTACGACGGCATCGGCGCCGCCCGTGACGTCATCCAGAACCACCTGCTCCAGCTCATGGCCCTCACGGCCATGGAGGAGCCCGCCTCCTTCGACGCGGACGCGCTGGCCGCGGAGAAGGAGAAGGTGCTCGGCGCCGTCCGGCTGCCGAAGGACCTGGGCGCCTCGACCGTGCGCGGCCAGTACGCGGGGGGCTGGCAGGGCGGCGAGAAGGTCATCGGCTACCTCGAAGAGGACGGCATCGACGCCAAGTCGAAGACCGACACCTACGCGGCGATCAAGCTGGAGATCGACAACCGCCGCTGGGCGGGTGTCCCCTTCTACCTGCGCACCGGCAAGCGGCTCGGCCGCCGGGTGACGGAGATCGCCGTCGTCTTCCAGCGGGCGCCGCACTCCCCCTTCGACACCACGGCGACGGAGGAGCTGGGCCAGAACGCGATCGTCATCCGCGTCCAGCCGGACGAGGGCGTGACCGTGCGGTTCGGCTCGAAGGTGCCGGGCACCTCGATGGAGATCCGGGACGTCTCCATGGACTTCGCCTACGGCGAGTCGTTCACGGAATCCAGCCCGGAGGCGTACGAGCGGCTCATCCTGGACGTGCTGCTCGGCGACGCCAACCTCTTCCCGCGCACGGCGGAGGTCGAGCTGTCCTGGAAGATCCTCGACCCGATCGAGGAGTACTGGGACGGGCACGGCAGGCCCGCGCAGTACCCGTCGGGCACCTGGGGCCCCGCCGAGGCGGACGAGATGCTCGCACGAGACGGACGGAGCTGGCGCCGGCCATGAAGATAGACCTGACCGACACCACCGCCGGAGAGATCAACAAGGCGCTCGTGCAGGGCCGCCGGGCGATCGGCACGCCCGCCGTCGGCATGGTCCTCACCCTCGTCATCGTGACCGACGAGGAGAACGCCTACGACGCGCTCAGGGCCGCCAACGAGGCATCGCGCGAGCACCCTTCGCGCACGCTGGTGGTCATCAAGCGGGTCTCCCGCACCCCACGCGACCGTACGACGTCCCGGCTGGACGCCGAGGTACGGGTGGGCGCGGACGCGGGCACCGGCGAGACGGTGGTGCTGCGGCTGTACGGCGAGGTCGCCGACCACGCCGACTCGGTCGTGCTGCCGTTGCTGCTGCCGGACGCCCCGGTGGTCGTGTGGTGGCCGGTGAACGCCCCGCTGGAGCCGGCGAAGGACCCGCTGGGCGCGCTCGCCCAGCGCCGGGTCACCGACACCTACGCCGCCGAGCAGCCGGTGCGGGAGCTGTCGGCCCGCGCCGAGGCCTACACGCCGGGCGACACCGACCTGTCCTGGACCCGGATCACGCCGTGGCGTTCGATGCTCGCGGCGGCCCTGGACCAGGTCACCTGTGAGGTGAAGGGCGTCGAGGTGGAGGGCGAGGAGTTCAACCCGAGCTGTGAGCTGCTGGCGATGTGGCTCGCGGACCGGCTGGACGTCCCCGTCAAGCGCTCGCTGTCGTCCGGTCCCGGTCTCACGGCCGTCCGCATGGACACCGACTGCGGCCCGATCGTGCTGGACCGCGCGGACGGTTCGCTGGCCACGCTGTCCATCGAGGGCCAGCCGGCCCGCGCGGTGGCGCTGAAGCGGCGGGAGACCGCCGAGCTGATCGCGGAGGAGCTGCGCCGGCTCGACCCGGACGACACCTACGCGTCGGCGCTGCGCTACGGCGTGGAGCGGCTGCACACGGTCCCGGAGCAGGAGCCCGCCGTCGAGGCGGCTGCCGAGCCGGAACCGGTGGAGGAAGCGGCCAAGGCGCCGGCCAGGAAGGCGGCGGCGAAGACCGCGAAGAAGGCACCGGCGAGGAAGGCGGCGGCGAAGTGAGCACTCCGCAGCTGGTCGTCCACCGCGACAAGGAGCTGATGGCGCAGGCCGCCGCGGCCCGCCTGATCACGAAGATCGTGGATGCGCAGGCCTCCCGGGGCCACGCCTCCGTGGTCCTCACCGGTGGCCGCAACGGAAACGGCCTGCTGGCCGCGCTGGCGGCGGCACCGGCCCGGGACGCCATCGACTGGGGGCGCCTGGACCTGTGGTGGGGCGACGAGCGTTACCTCCCCGAGGGCGACCCCGAGCGCAATGTCACGCAGGCCCGCGAGGCCCTGCTCGACTCCGTGCCGCTGGACCCGGACCGCGTGCACGCCATGCCCGCCTCCGACGACCCGTACGGTGCGGACGTCGAGGCGGCCGCGGAGGCGTACGCGACGGAGCTGGCGAAGGCGGCGGGGCCGGAGAACCACGGCTCGGTCCCGACCTTCGACGTGCTGATGCTGGGCGTGGGCCCGGACACCCATGTGGCCTCGCTCTTCCCGGAGCTGCCGGCCGTTCGGGAGACCGAGCGCACGGTGGTGGGCGTCCACGGCGCCCCCAAGCCGCCGCCGACCCGGATCTCCCTCACCCTCCCGGCGATCCGGTCGGCCCGCGAGGTATGGCTCCTCGCGGCCGGCGAGGACAAGGCGGAGGCCACGGCCATCGCCCTGTCGGGCGCCGGTGAGATCCAGGCACCGGCGGCGGGGGCGTACGGCCGCAGCCGGACCCTGTGGCTGCTGGACGCGGCCGCGGCTTCGCAGTTGCCCCGGTCGCTGTATCCGCCGGCTTCGCCGTGAAGGCCGGGCAGGCGTAGAAGCGGCGGGAACTCCGGTTCCCGCCGCTTCTCATTTCACCGAACCCGCCATGACCCCCTGCACGAAGTGCCGCTGGAACGCGAAGAACACCACCACCGGCACGATCAGCGACAGGAACGCGCCCGGTGCCAGGACGTCGATGTTGCTGCCGAACTGGCGGATCTGGGACTGGAGTTCAACCGTCAGCGGCTGCGAGGAGCTGTCGGCGAAGAGCAGGGCGACCAGCATGTCGTTCCAGACCCAGAGGAACTGGAAGATGGCGAGCGAGGCGATCGCGGGGCGCCCCACCGGCAGGACCAGGCGGGTGAAGATGCGCCACTCGCTGCCGCCGTCCATCCGCGCCGCCTCCAGCATCTCCTTCGGCATCTCCGCGAAGTAGTTCCGCAGGAGGAACACGGCGAAGGGGAGGCCGTAGGCGACGTGGAAGAGGACGACTCCGGGGATCGTGCCGAACAGGCCCAGCGCGCCGAAGAGTTTGGCCACCGGGAGCAGGCCGATCTGGACCGGCACCACCAGCAGGGCCACCACCAGCAGGAAGATCGGCTCCCGGAAGGGGAAGTCCAGCCAGGCGAAGGCGTATCCGGCGAGGGCGGCGATGACCACGACGAGCGTCGTCGCCGGTACCGAGATCAGGACCGTGTTCCAGAAGGCCTGGGTCATGCCGGAGTTCTTCAGCAGGGCCGAGTAGTTGTCGAAGGACAGTTGGCCGGGACCGGACAACGCCGTCCACCAGCCGCCCTTCGCCGTGTCCTGGGCCGAGCGGAGGGAGGAGAGGAACAGGCCCGCGAGCGGGGTCAGCCAGATCAGGCCGATCACCACCAGGAAGGCCTGCACCAGGCCGTTGCCGAGGCCCCGCCTGATCGCGTTCATCGCTGACTCCTCATCGTTGACTGTTGCGGAAACGGCGGACGTTGAAGACCATCGCCGGGATGACCAGGAGCAGGAGCAGCACGCCGAGGGCGCTGCCGAGGCCCTGGTTGTTGCCGCCGCCGAAGGACACCAGCCACATCTGGGTCGCGAGGACGGTGGCGTCCTCCTGCACCGGTCCGGGCGCGATGATGTAGACGAGGTCGAAGACCTTCATCACGTTGATCACGAGGGTCACGAAGACGACCGTCAGGACGGGTGCCAGCAGCGGGACCGTGATCCGGCGGAAGATCTGCCACTCGTTCGCCCCGTCCATCCGGGCCGCCTCCAGCGCGTCCCGGGGCAGGGCCGACAGGCCCGCGCCGATCAGGACCATCGCGAAGCCCGTCCAGATCCACAGATACGCGCCGATGATCGCCGGGGTGACGAGCGTCGGCCCGAGCCAGGAGACGCCCTGGTAGGGCGGGGCGAAGTTCGATTCCGGGAGTCTCACCGTGTACGAGCCCGCGTGCAGCCCGGGGAAACGGAAGGATCCGTCGGCCGCGGTGGTCGTGTCCGCGACCGTCTTCCCGTCGCGCACCGCCTGGACCTTCATGCCGGGCAGGCCGCTCTCCTTCGGGTCGACCTTGCCCTGCCGGCCGCCTCCGCCGGGGGTGAAGTCCAGGTAGACGACACCGCGCAGTTCGCCGGGCGCGGCCTTGCGGGTGGCCGCCGGGTACGCGGGCGAGGCGTTCTTGGGCAGGTCCCCCGGCAGCACGCCGACCATCGGGAGCGTCACCGAGTGGCCGGTGGCGGCGGTCGTACGGTACGAGCCGTCCCGGTCCTGGGTCAGCAGCCCCTCGCGACCCCGGGCCGTCGGGTACGACGAGGTGCCCTTGAAGGCGTCGTGGACGGAGACCACGGCCGCGTTCAGCACGCCCTTGTTCGGGTCCTCGTCGTAGGCGAGCCGGAAGATGATGCCGGCGGCCAGGAAGGACACCGCCATCGGCATGAAGAGCAGGAGCTTGAACGCCGTGGCCCAGCGGATCTTCTCGACCAGGACGGCGAGGATCAGGCCCAGGCCGGTCAGCAGGGACGGGGCCACGACCACCCAGATCGCGGTGTTGCGGATGGCCTTGAGGGTGGCCGGGTCGCGGAACATCTCGGCGTAGTTGTCGCCGCCCACGAACCGGGTGCCGGAGGCGTCGAAGAAGCTGCGGCCGACGGAGAAGAGGACCGGGTAGACGACGAGCGCGCCGAGCAGGAGCAGCGCGGGGAGGACGAAGAGCAGGGCGATCAGCCGGGCGCGCCGCCGGCCGCGGCGCCCGCGCGCCGGGCCGGCGGCGGACCGCTGGGCCGCCTGCTGTTTCACGACAGTGGTGGCGGTCATGGTGTGGCCGCTCAGCCCTGGTAGGCCTTGGCCGCCGCGGACTCCAGCTTCGCCGCGGTGCCCTTGGGGTCGGACGGGTCGCGCAGGAAGTCCTGGAGCAGCTTCCACTCGCCGGCGCCCTTGGTGCCGCCGAAGGCCGCCGGCGCCTGGTCGGACATGTCGAAGCGGACCGAATCCCCGGCGTTCACCAGGGACTTGGCGGTGGCGCGGGTGACGTCGTCGCCGTACGAGGCGAGGTCGAGCTTCTTGTTCGGGGAGAGGAAGCCGCCCGCCTTGGCCCATACGGCCGCGGCCTCGGGGGTGGCCAGGTACTCCAGGAGCTTCATGCCGGCCTTGGCGTTCTTGGCGTCCTTGAGGACGACCGCCGCGTCACCGCCGCTGACCACCGGTGCCGTGCCGCCGTCGACCGCCGGGAAGGGGAAGAAGTTCGCGTCCTTGCCGATGGCCTTGCCGAACTGGTCGTGGGCGACGCCGGCCACGAAGTCGCCCTCGTAGACCATGCCGGCCTCGGGCTTGGGCCCGAACACCTTCTCCACCGAGCTGGGGAAGTCGGTGTTCAGGGCCTCCTTCTGGCCGCCGGCGATCAGCTGCTTGTCCTTGAACAGCTTGCCGAGGGTGGTGAGCGCCTTGACGACGCTCGGGTCGGTCCACTTCAGCTTGTGCGCGGCGAGGGCGTCGTACTTCTCGGGTCCGGCCTGGGAGAGGTAGACGTTCTCGAACCAGTCGGTGAGGGTCCAGCCGTCCTGGCCGGCCACGGCGAAGGCGGCGAGCCCGGAGTCGGAGACGGTGTGGCCCGCCTTCAGCAGCTCGTCGTACGTCTTCGGCGGCTTGACGCCGGCCTGGGTGAGCGCGCTGGGGCTGTACCAGACGGTGGACTTGTGGGCCGCCTTGAAGTACAGGCCGTAGAGGGTGCCGTCGACGCTGCCGTACTTCTTCCACACGGGCGCGTAGTCGGCGCCGATCGTCTGCTGGGCGGTCGGCGACAGCGGCTTGAGCCAGCCCTTCTTCGCGAACTGCTGGAGGACGCCGACCTGCGGGACCATCACCACGTCGGGCGCGTTGCCGCCCTCGATCTTGCTGCCGACGACCGTGGAGACGTTGTCGCCGGTGGAGACGAACTGGGTCTTGGCGCCGGTCTTCGCGGTGAAGGCGTCCAGCACCTTCTGGAAGTTCTTCTGTTCGCTGCCGGACCAGACACCGGCCACGGTGACCGTCTGGCCGCTGAGTGCCTTGTCGCCGCCGCCCGCGGAGACCGGGCCGCCGCCGCAGGCGGTCGCGCCGAGGGCCAGGGCGAGGGCGGTGCAGCTCGTGAGCAGGGTCGTACGTCGTCGCATCATCGCTGACGGGCCTTTCAGGGGAGGTGAACTGACGAGAATCAGAGGTCGAGCCACCAGGCCGCCGTGGAGCCGGGCAGGACGCCGGGCGTGACGGGGCCGCTGGACAACAGGGGGGTGCCGGAGACCGGGGCGGGGGTGGGGGCCGTGCCGAAGTTGACGGCGCAGACCAGTCCGTCGC
The DNA here is from genome assembly GCF_053596375.1 of Streptomyces sp. NPDC001709. Classification (NCBI taxonomy): domain Bacteria; kingdom Bacillati; phylum Actinomycetota; class Actinomycetes; order Kitasatosporales; family Streptomycetaceae; genus Streptomyces; species Streptomyces sp. NPDC001709. The sequence goes on from NZ_JBSFGB010000017.1 coordinate 170,446, forward strand.
CGCGGGTGAAGGCGAGGACGCCGGGCGGGGTGTCCAGCCACTGGAGCGTGCCCTCGCCCAACTGGGGCAGGGCGGCGCGCAGTTGGAGGCCGTCACGGTAGAGGTGCCAGAAGGAGCGGGTGTCGGCGAGGGCCCGGTCGGTGGCGTACTCGGCGAAGTACTCCGGCTGCGGCAGCCAGGGCTTGGCACTCTCCGCGCCCGAGGTGAAGCCGAACGGGGAGGCCTGCCCGGACCAGGGCAGCGGCACCCGGCAGCCGTCGCGGATCCGGGCGCGGCTGCCGGTGCGCCGGAATATCGGGTCGGTGAGCACGTCGTCGGGCAGGTCGACGACCTCGGGCAGGCCCAGCTCCTCGCCCTGGTAGATGTACGCGGCGCCGGGCAGTGCCAGCATCAGCAGCGCGGCGGCACGGGCGCGGGCGGGGCCGAGGCCGCTGCCCTCGGTGGCGGGCTCGCCGTAGCGGGTGACGGTGCGGACCTGGTCGTGGTTGTTGAGCACCCAGGTGACGGTCGAGCCGGTGCCGGCGATGTCCTGCATGGCCTCGGAGATGACCTTGCGGAAGGCGTCGGCGTCCCAGGAGGCGCCGAGCAGGTCGAAGAAGAAGGCCTGGTGGAGTTCGTCCGGGCGGACGTACAGGGCGTGTTCGCGGGCGGTGGGGACGGAGACCTCGCCGACGAGGAGGCGCTCGTGGCCGTCGCGTGCGGTGTACTCCTCGCACAGGGCGCGCCAGCGGCGCCACACCTCGTGCACCTCGGGCTGGTTCCAGGCGAGCGGGTTGACCGAGTCGCGGGTGCGGGCGTCGGCCTCCGGGTCGTCGGAGTCGGGCAGTTCGGGGTGCTTGTACAGCCCGGCCGCCACGTCGATGCGGAAGCCGTCGACGCCCCGGTCGAGCCAGAAGCGCAGCACGCGGTCGAACTCGGCGGCGACCTCGGGGTCGCGCCAGTTCCAGTCGGGCTGTTCGGGCGTGAACATGTGCAGGTACCACTGGCCGTCGGCGGCTCTGGTCCAGGCCGGGCCGCCGAACATGGCGTGCCAGTTGTTGGGGGGCTCGCTGCCGTCCGGGCCGCGGCCCTCGGCGAAGTGGAAGCGGGCGCGGGCCGGGCTGCCGGGGGCGCTGTCGAGCGCCTCGCGGAACCACGGGTGCTCGCTGGAGCAGTGGTTGGGGACGATGTCGAGCAGCACCTTGACGCCGAGCCGCCGGGCCGCCGCCATCAGCAGGTCGAACTCGGCGAGGTCGCCGAAGAGCGGGTCGACCCCGCAGTAGTCGGCCACGTCGTAGCCGTGGTCGTGCTGCGGCGACGGGTAGAACGGGCTCAGCCAGATGCCGTCGACACCGAGCTTCTTCAGATACGGCAGCCCGGCCCGGACGCCGGCCAGATCACCGACGCCGTCGCCGGTGCTGTCCAGGAAGCTGCGGACGTAGACCTGGTAGATCACCGCGTCACGCCACCAGTGGTACTTACTCAGCATGCATGCATGTTAGGTAGGCATGTCGCGAGGGTGTCAACGAAAAGAACGGAAGCTACTGGTGGATTGAGGGCGCGAATACGGACTTAACGGGGCATCGTGCGCCGAGATGAGATCCGCGCGTTACCTAACAAGTAACTATCGAGGGGTTCGCGACGGGCTAGCGACGGGCGATCGCGTCGAGCTCGCGCGCCAGCCGGCGCACGGCCTGCTCGGGCGTCTCCCGCCCGGTGAGCGCGTCCTGGACGACCGCCTGCACCACCAGGCTGACCTGGTCGTAGTGCGGACTCTTGGGGCGCGGCCGGGCGGTGAGCACGGCGGTGCGCAGGGTGGGGAGGTAGGGGAAGCGTCGCACCAGCACGGGGTCTTCGTAGAGCGCGGCGCGTACCGGTGGCAGCGCGCCCCGGGTGAGCACCTGGCGCTGGACGGGCGCGCTGGTGAGGTAGGCGATCAGCCGGGCGGCGGAATCGGGGTGCCGGGCATGGGAGTTGACCGCGAGATCGGAGCCGCCGAGCACGCTCGTGCCCGGTCCGTCGGGGCCGGGCAGCGGTACGGCGCCGATCTTCCCGGCGACCTTGGAGCCCTCGGCGGAGGCGACGGCGTAGGCGTAGGGCCAGTTCCGCAGGAAGAGCAGCCTGCCGTCCTGGAAGGCCTGTTTGGACTCCTCCTCCTTGTACGTCAGCGCCGCCTTCGGTATCCAGCCCTCGCGGACGCCCCGGGCGAGGAAGCCGATGCCCTCGCGGGCGGCGGAGGAGTCGACGGTGACCCGGGTGCCCTCGTCGCCGAGGATCGTGCCGCCCGCCGAGTACACGGCCTCGGCCGCGTTGACGGTGAGCCCTTCGTAGGGCAGGAACTGGCCCGCGTAACCGCCGAGTCCGTACTTCGGCGCGATGGCCCTCGCGTCGTGCTCCAGCTCGGCCCAGGTGCGCGGCGGGGGCACGCCCTCCTTGGCGAGGATGTCCTTGCGGTACAGGAGCAGTCCGGCATTCGTGACATACGGGACCGCGTACAGCCGTCCGTCGTAGGTGGCCGTGTCCACGACCGGCGGCAGGAAGCTCTTCAGCGGGAAGCGGTCGCGTGGCAGCGGGCGGATCCAGCCGGCCGCCGCGAACTCCGAGGTCCAGTTGACGTCGATGTTGAGGACGTCGAACCGGCCCCGGTCGCCGCCGCGCAGGTCGGTGGTCATCTGCGCATGCGTCTCGTCGGCCGAGTCCGGAAGCTCGACCAGGGTGACCTTCTCGCCGGGGTGGGTGCGGTTCCAGCCCTGGAGCAGCGGGCCGAGATAGCCGGTGAGGTCGCCGGCGGTGGCCAGGGTGAGCGGGCCGCGGCCGCCGCTTCGGGGGTCCTCGCCGGCGTGGGCGCCGGAGGCGACGTACCCGGTGAGGATCACGGCGAGAACGAGGAGGCCCCTACCGGCGGCGCGTATCCACCGCATAGGTTCCTCCTTGAACACGTACACACGGCTCCGGGCGTCCTCGCCGGGAGTCAGGGCCATGTATACCTGTTAGGTATGGGCGATACTAGGGCCTGGAGCACATTACGAGAACAGGAGGACAGCACGCGTGCGCCTGCCCCTCCTGGCACTCCTCGCCCGCGGCCCCGCCCACGGCTACGAGCTGAAGCAGGACCTTGAGCTCCTGCTGGGCTCCGCGTACCCTCAGCCGAACGTCGGCCAGATCTACGTCACCCTCGGCCGCCTCGAGAAGTCGGGACTGATCGAGGGCGAGGACGTCGAGCAGTCCAGCCGGCCCAACAAGAAGGTCTACCACCTCACCGACGCCGGGCGGGAGGCGCTGCACGCCTGGTTCGAGGAGACCGAGGACGAGCCTCGGGTGCGGGACGAGTTCTTCATGAAGCTCGCCCTCGCCCCGCAGACCGGTCTCACCGACCAGATCGCCCTCATCAACAGGCAGCGGCGCCAGTACCTGAACACCATGCGCACTCTGTCGAAACTGGCCGCGGCCGAGAACCGGGACAACCGCATCGCCCACCTGCTCATCGAGGGCGCGATGCTGCATCTGCAGGCCGATCTCGACTGGCTGGAGCGGTGCCAGGAGGAACTGGAATGAGCGAGGACGGTGTTCCGGTGCTGCGGGCCGAGGGGCTGGTGAAGACCCACCACGGCGAGGGCGCCCCCGCGCACGCCGTCCGCGGGGTCGACCTGAGCGTGGGCCGGGGCGAGTTCGTGGCGATCACCGGCCCGTCCGGTGCCGGCAAGTCGACCCTGCTGCATCTGCTCGGCGGGCTGCAGCGGCCCGACGAGGGCAGCATCTGGCTCGACGGCCGGTGCACGGACTCCTTCGGCGAGGCGCGCTGGGCGGTGGAGCGCCGCAAGGCCATCGGGATCGTGTTCCAGTTCTTCAACCTGGTGTCGAACCTGTCGGTCGCCGACAACGTCGAACTGCCCGCGCTGCTGGCCGGCGTCCCGCCGAAGAAGGCCCGCGCCGAGCGCGAGAAGCTGCTGGCCGAGCTGGGCCTCGACGGCAAGGAGCGCAGTATGCCCGGCGAGCTGTCCGGCGGCGAGCAGCAGCGGGTCGCGCTCGCCCGGGCCCTGGTCAACCATCCCCCGCTGCTGCTGGCCGACGAGCCCGCCGGGAGCCTGGACAGCAAGGGCACGCGTGAGGTGATGCGGCTGCTGTCCCGCTTCCACGGCCGCGGTCAGACGATCGTGCTGGTCACCCATGACGCCCGGCTCGCGAGCGCCGCCGACCGCGTGATCAGCTTCTTCGACGGCCGGATAGCCGACGATGCGCCACTGGACGGTCCACCGTCCCGCCGCGGCGGCATCTCGGGTGTGCTGGAACTCCGGGACTGACCGTGCCGGACCTGAGAGACGTGCGGGCGACCCTGCGCTGGGCGCACTCCGATCTGCGGACCCACCGGGGCGAGGCGCTGTTCCTCGTGCTGGCCACCGCCGGGATCGTCGTCTCGCTGCTGCTGGCCACCGCCCTGTTCGGGTATGCGACCAACCCCTGGCAGCGGGTCTTCACCCAGGCCCGCGGCGCGCATGTGTGGATCCACACCGTGCCGTCGGCCGACGCCCGGGGGCTCGCCCGGCTGGACGGTGTCGAGTCGGTGGCGGGCCCCTATCGCACCGAGTCCGCGACCGTCGCCGCGCGCGGCACCCGCGCCTCCGTGGAGCTGCGCGGCACACCGGAGCGGCCCTCCGTGGGCCGGCCGCTGCTCACCGCCGGCCACTGGCTGGACGTGGCCGAACCGGATGGTGTGGTGCTGGAGAGCAGCCTGGCCCGGGCCCTGCTGGCCGAGCCCGGGGACACCCTCACACTGCCCGGTACCGCCCGCACCCTGATCGTCGAGGGCATCGCGGACAGCGCCGAGCCGCACTACAGCCCGGGCGAGCAGCCCGGCCTGGTCTGGGCGCTGCCGTCCGCCGTGCGCGCCCCCGGCGGCCAGGTGATCGGGCTGCGCTTGGCGGACCCGGCCGACACGGACTACGCGGTGCAGCGTGCCGTCACGGTGCTGGGCGCGGGCGCGGTCGGCGAGGTCTCCACCTGGCAGCAGGCGCGCTCCGCGGCCCAGGGCGACAACCGGCTGCTGGGCCAGGTGCTCGGCCTGTTCGGTCTGGGCGCCCTGATCGCCGCGGGGTTCGCCGTGCACGGGGCGATCGCCACGCGCATCCGGGGGCATCTGCGGGACCTGTCGGTGCTGAAGGCGATCGGTTTCACGCCCGGCCAGGTCGTCCGGATCTTCCTGCTCCAGCACCTGGCGTACGCGCTGCTCGGCTCGGTGGCCGCCGCGGCGCTCATCGAGGCCCTGGGCAGCCGGATCCCCGGCCGGCTCGGCGACGCCGTGGGCGTGTGGCAGGGGCTGCCGGGGCACACCGTGGCGCTGTTCGTGGTGCCGGTGGGCGCGGTGCTGCTCATCGGTCTGACCACGGGTCTCGCGGCCTGGCGGGCCGGGCGGGTGCCGCCGGTTCCGGTGCCGCGCCCGGCCGCACCGGCGGGTGGACGGCTGACCGGCCTGGCCCGGCGGGCGCTCGGGCTGCGGCTGCCGGCCCCCCTGGTGCTCGGCTGCCACAAGGCGTTCGCGGGGCGCGGCCGGTCACTGGCCACCGTGGCCCGACTGACCCTGCCGCTGCTGCTGATCGTGGTGGCGCTCAGCGCCTGGACCACCCTCGACCGTTTCCACAGCAGCCCGGAGCGCATGGGCCTGCCGACAGCTCTCACGGTCCGCTCCGACGGTGCCCTGGACGCATCCGCCGTACGGGCGCTGCTCACCGGCGATCACCAGGTCGCCGCCGCCTATCCCGGAGTCGAGGTCGCCGCGCTGGTCCCCGGCCAGACCGGCACGATCGCGCTGCGCGGTGTGGGCACCCGCGCCGAGCCCTACCCCTACGCCCTCGCCGAGGGCCGGGCCGCACGCGGACCGGACGAGGCGGTGGCCGGCCAGGGCCTGCTGGACCTGCTGCACGCCCGGGTCGGCGACTGGGTGCGCATGACGGTGGGCGAGCGGCCGCAGATCCTGCACATCGTGGGCCGCAGCATCGAACCGCAGAACGCCGGCCGGGTCGTGACCACCTCCCTGGACACCCTGCGCGAGAACGACGCCGGGATCTCCCCCGCCTTCTACGAGCTGCGCCTGCGCCCCGGCGCCGATCCGCACCACGTGGCCGACGCCCTGTCCGCGGCCGGCCGCGGCCACCTCGATGTGCACACCGTGACGAACCCGGCCGACGGGCTGTCCCCGCTGCGCGGAGTCGTCGCCGGGCTGATCGCGGTGCTGGCCCTGATCGGTCTGGTCGAGCTGCTCACCGCCATCGGTGGCAGCGTCCGCGAGGGCGAGCGGGATGTGCTGGCGCTGAAGGCGATCGGCATGTCCCCGCGGCAGATCACCGCGATCACGGTCACGGCGACGAGCTGTACGACCCTGGCCGCGGCGATCGCCGCCACGGCGCTGGGCCTGCCACTGGCCCGCCGGCTGATCGACGCCGAGGGCGGCTCCAGCGGCATCGGCGCCGGTATCGCCCAGTCCCCGTCGCCCGCGCTGCTGCTCGTGCTGGGCGCGGCCGCCGTGCTCGGGGCGGCGGCGCTGGCCGCGCTGCCCGCGTCGCGGGCGGCACGCAGACGGCTCGCGGACACGCTGAGCGCGGTGGCCTGACGGGGTCAGGGAGACGTGTCCTGCCACTGCTGGGGGTTGGCGCGGATCTTCGAGAGCAGCCCGGCGAAGACGTCACCGTCGAACAGCACGCCGTTGTACTCGGCCGGGACACGCACGTCGTTGATCTCGGCGGTGGGCGTGCCGGGGCCCTTCGGGTCCTTCGCTCCGCCCGCGTCCTCGTAGGCCTGCTCGGACCGGGTCACGAACGAGCGGTACTTCATGGTCTTCACGGCCGAGTCGAAGTCCGGTCCGCGCAGCCCGGGGACCCGGGCGGCCAGCTCGAGGAGGCGGCGGTCGGTGAACCCGTCGACGCTCTCGGCGGGCTGGTGGGCGTAGAGCACGTCGTGGTACTCGGCGAACTTGCCCTTGGCCAGTGCGGCCCGCAGGGCGTTGACCGCCTTCCTGGACCCCGAGCCGCCGAGCCGGCCGTCCAGGAAGGAGGCCAGGGTGTACTGGGTCCTGGCCTCGCGCCGGATGACCGCCCCGCGCAGTCGCGAGGCACCGCCGGTGGTCTCGAACTCCTTGCACACCGGGCACCGCGGGTCCTCGTACAGGTGCACGGTCACCGGGGCGGCCGGGTCCCCGACCGTGATGGTCGTCCCGTCGTTCCCCAGCCACTCCGGCGCCTGGGACAGCCCGGAGTAGGCCGGCGCGGCCTTCGCCGTGGCGGACGAACGGCCATTCTTCGCCTCCGCCGACGGGTCTCTGCTGCCGCAGCCCACCGCCGACGCCCCCACCACGGCCACCGCGACCGCCGCGGCGAACCCTCTGTGCACCATGCGCCTTCCTCCCCTGAAGTCAGCCGAACCTTAAGGGATGCGCAAAGCGAACGCACGGCGAGGGGCGCCGCGGCGGACCTGGCACGGGATCAGCTCCGGCCGCGCAGCTGCCGGTACTTGGCGACCAGCACCTCGGTCGAGGCGTCCAGTCCGGGCACTTCCGCGCCCTCGGTCAGGGCGGGTTCCACGCGCTTGGCGAGGACCTTGCCCAGTTCGACGCCCCACTGGTCGAAGGAGTCGATGTTCCAGACCGCGCCCTGCACGAACACCTTGTGTTCGTAGAGGGCGATCAGCTGGCCCAGGACCGACGGGGTGAGCTCCTTGGCGAGGATGGTCGTCGTCGGCCGGTTGCCCTGGAAGGTCTTGTGCGGGACCAGCTCCTCGGGGACGCCCTCCGCGCGAACCTCGTCGGAGGTCTTGCCGAAGGCCAGGGCCTGGGTCTGGGCGAAGAAGTTGGCCATCAACAGGTCGTGCTGCGCCTTGAGTTCACCGCTCAGCTCGGCCACCGGCTCGGCGAAGCCGATGAAGTCCGCCGGGATGAGCTTGGTGCCCTGATGGATCAACTGGTAGTAGGCGTGCTGCCCGTTGGTGCCCGGTGTGCCCCAGACGACCGGCCCGGTCTGCCACTCGGCCTGCCTGCCGTCCCGCGCCACGTACTTGCCGTTGGACTCCATGTCCAGCTGCTGGAGGTAGGCGGTGAACTTCGACAGGTAATGGCTGTACGGCAGCACCGCGTGCGACTGGGCGTCGTGGAAGTTGCCGTACCAGATACCCAACAGCCCCAGGAGCAAAGGCGCGTTGGCCTCGGCGGGCGCGGTGCGGAAGTGCTCGTCGACCAGCCGGAAGCCGTCGAGCATCTCCCGGAAACGCTCCGGGCCGATAGCGATCATCAGGGACAGGCCGATCGCCGAGTCGTACGAGTACCGGCCGCCGACCCAGTCCCAGAACTCGAACATGTTGTCCGGGTCGATGCCGAACTCGGTGACCTTCTCCGCGTTCGTGGACAGCGCCACGAAGTGCTTGGCGACCGCCGACTCTCCCCCACTCTCGGCTTCGCTCGAGCGGGAGGTGCCCCCATCGAGCGCGTCCAGCAGCCAGGTGCGCGCGGAGGTGGCGTTGGTGATCGTCTCGATGGTGGTGAAGGTCTTGGAGGCGATGATGAACAGCGTCTCCGCCGGGTCCAGGTCCCGGGTGGCCTCGTGCAGGTCGGCGCCGTCCACGTTGGAGACGAAGCGGACCGTCAGCTCGCGGTCGGTGAAGCTGCGCAGCACCTCGTACGCCATCGCGGGGCCCAGGTCGGAGCCGCCGATGCCGACGTTGACCACATTCTTGATGCGCTTGCCGGTGTGGCCGGTCCAGGCGCCGGAGCGGACGCGGTCGGCGAAGTCGCTCATCTTGTCGAGCACGGCGTGCACCTTCGGGACGACGTTCTCGCCGTCGACCTCGATCACCGCGTCCCGCGCGGCGCGCAGCGCGGTGTGCAGCACGGCACGGTTCTCGGTGACGTTGATCTTCTCGCCGCGGAACATGGCGTCCCTGAGCCCGAACACGTCCGTGGCGGCGGCCAGCTCGCGCAGCAGCCGCAGCGTCTCGTCGGTGACCAGGTGCTTCGAGTAGTCGAGGTACAGATCACCGACCTGGAGCGTGTACCCCTCACCGCGCCCGGGATCGGTGGCGAACAGCTCCCTGAGATGGGTGTCGGCCAGCTCCTCCCGGTGCTTGGCGAGTGCGGTCCATTCGGGCCTCTGGTTGAGCCTGGTCCGGCCGTCTGCGTTCATTTCCGACTTCCGCCTTCTTTCGTGCCTGTCCCAGCTGTTCCAACCTAATTGATCACCGTGCGGCGCGAGCCGTCGTGGCATCGTCGTCCGGCGCAACAACAGGTACGTCCGGCTTGCGGGCCGGTATCAGCGCGGTGACGGCGAGGGCGAAGAGGACGGCGGCGAACAGGGCCGGCCCGTTCAGCCCGTACGTCCGGGCCGCCACCCCGCCGAGGAGTGCGCCGAGCGGTGCGCCGGACGTCGAGGACGTGCGGAACGCGGAGGCGATACGGCCCATCATCGCCTCGGGGCTGCGCTGCTGCATCAGAGTGACCTGGTTGACGTTCCAGACCATGTTCATGGCGCCGAGCAGCAGCATTCCGGTGACGAGCGCGGCCAGGTGCCGGACGGATCCGATGAGCAGCAGCGACGAGGTCTGGACGCTGCCTGCGACCAGCAGGGCCCGCACCCGGCCGGTGCGGCGTGCGATGCGCTGCGCGACGAAGCCGCCCGTGATGCTGCCGGCCGAGAATGCCGTCATCGCGGCCGCGTATCCGGCGTTGCCCGCGCCGAGCCAGCGTGTCGCGTGCAGTGCCAGGGTGGCGATCAGCGCGCCCATGCCGATGTTGCACAGCAGCGTGGCCACACAGGTCGCGCGCAGTGCCCCATCGCCCCACAGGGCGCGCAGGCCCGCGCCTATCTCCGCCCGAAGGGTGCTGCCCGCGGGGCGGGCCGCCGTACGCTCCGCAGGACGTATCCGCAGGGACGCCACCAGGGCGGCGGCCACCAGAAAGGTGCCCGCGTCGGCTGCGAACGGCATGAACGCGCCCGCCGTCAGCAGCAGGGGCACGAGCGGAGCGGCGAGCAGACCGCCGGCGATCTGCTGTCCGGTCATCAGCCGGGCGTTGGCGCCGCCCAGGGCCTCGCGGTCCACGAGCGAGGGCAGCAGGGCCGTGGAGGCGTTGTCGAAGAGCGTCTGGAGCGTGGTCAACGTGAAGGCGAGAGCGAGCAGCAGCGGGATCGAGGCCTGCCCCAGTCCCACGACGAAGGCGAACGCGGCCACCAGCAGCCCGCGGAGCGTGTCCACGGCCCACATCGCCCGCCGTTGGTCGACCCGGTCGGCCAAGGCCCCGCCGAGGAGCCCGAACAGCAGCCAGGGCATATAACCGCAGGCCGTCACCGACGCGATGACCAGCGGTTCGTCGCTGAGCCGCACGGCGAGCAGGGGCAGCGCGGAGGTCCGTAACGCGTCCCCGAACCGGGAGACCACGGCGGCCGTCCACAGCCGCCCGAATCCCCCGCGCCACGCGGGCGCGCTGACACGCCCTCCGTCGACCGCGGCCACGGCTCCCCCCTCGGCATCCACCGATGGACACGACGTCCACCGATGGATCCAACGTAAAGGGCGCCACTGACAATCGGCCGGCCGCGGGCGGGCGGATACGGCTCCGGCCAGGCGCCTTCGGGCGCCCGGCCGGTGTCAAGTCCTAGATCTCGCCCCGCAGTTTGGCGAGCGCCTCGGCGAGGATGGCCTCGCCGTCCGCGTCGCTGCGCCGCTCCCGCACATACGCCAGGTGCGTCTTGTACGGCTCCGTGCGCGGCGGGTCCGGTGGGTTGTCCCGGTCCTGGCCGGCCGGGAAGCCGCAGCGGGGGCAGTCCCAGGTCTCGGGAACCTGCGCGTCGCTGGCGAAGCTGGGCTGCGTCTCGTGCCCGTTGGAGCACCAGAAGGAGATGCGCAGACGCGGCGCGGACTCGCCACGCTCGGCCTCGCCCATCGGCCCCGCCCCGACCCGGCTTCCTCGGATCGCGTTGCCACTTGCCACGGTCGTAACTCCCTGCGTGATGGTGCCGCGAAGCGAGTCGGCGTTTCGCTTCGCTGCGAGCGCCTCAGTCTACGTAAGGCCCAACGCGCGTCCAGTGATTGGAGTTACAACCCCCACACTTAGACGCAAGCCCCATGATAGGCCGCGCTCAGGAGCGCGTACCGAACATGGGGCCTTACGTACCGAATATGCGTGATGTGTGCGCTGTGCGGCCTGTCAGCTGTTCGACTTCATCAGCATGCCGAGGACGATGATGCACGCGAACCACAGCACACCGATCACGATGGTGATCCGGTCCAGGTTGCGCTCGGCGACCGAGGAGCCGCCGACGGAGGACTGCATGCCGCCACCGAACATGTCGGAGAGGCCGCCGCCCTTCCCCTTGTGCATCAGCACCAGCAGCATCAGCAGCAGGCTGAAGACGATCAGGGCGATCGAGAACCCCAAAACCACGGCTGGACCAACTTCCTCGGATTCGGATGGACGACGGGGGCACAGCACCTCGGCCATGCCCCCGCAAGGGTACGACGTATCGCCGCTACCGCCTACTCACAGCGTGCGTCACTGATCGCGGAAACGCACGATCTTGACGAACTCGTCGGCGTCCAGCGAGGCGCCGCCGACCAGGGCGCCGTCGATGTCGGCCTGGGCCATGATCTCGGCCACGTTCCCCGACTTCACGGAGCCGCCGTACTGGATGCGGACCTTGTCGGCCACGTCCTGCGAGTACAGCTCGGCGATCTTGGCGCGGATGGCGGCGCAGACCTCCTGGGCGTCCTCGGAGCCGCAGACCTTGCCGGTGCCGATGGCCCACACGGGCTCGTAGGCGATCACGACGGTCTCGGCCTGCTCGGCAGGGAGGTCCTTCAGACCGCCCTCGAGCTGGGCGAGGGTGTGGGTGACGTGGTTGCCCGCCTCGCGGACGTCCAGTTCCTCGCCGATGCACAGGATCGGGGTGAGGCCGTGCTTGTAGGCGGCCTTGACCTTGGCGTTGACCAGCTCGTCGGTCTCGTTGTGGTACTGGCGGCGCTCGGAGTGGCCGATGACCACGTACGTGCACTTCAGCTTGGCCAGCATCGGGCCCGAGATCTCGCCGGTGTAGGCACCGGAGTCGTGCTGCGAGATGTCCTGGGCGCCGTACTTGATCTTGAGCTTGTCGCCGTCGACCAGGGTCTGCACGGAGCGCAGGTCGGTGAAGGGCGGCAGGACGGCGACCTCGACGGCGTCGTAGTCCTTGTCGGCCAGGGCGAAGGCGAGCTTCTGGACGTGCGCGATGGCCTCGAGGTGGTTGAGGTTCATCTTCCAGTTGCCCGCCATCAGCGGCGTGCGCGTGCTCATTGAGGTCAGTCCTCCAGTGCGGCGAGGCCGGGGAGCGTCTTGCCCTCGAGGTATTCGAGGGAGGCGCCGCCACCGGTCGAGATGTGGCCGAATGCATTCTCGTCGAAGCCGAGCGTACGCACGGCCGCGGCGGAGTCACCGCCGCCGACGACGGTGAAGCCGTTCGAGTCGACGAGGGCCTGGGCGACCGCCTTGGTGCCCTCGGCGTAGTCGGGGTGCTCGAAGACGCCCATGGGACCGTTCCAGAAGACGGTCGCGGCGTCGGCGAGCTTCGAGGCGTACAGCTCTCGGGTCTTCGGGCCGATGTCCAGGCCCTCCTGGTCGGCGGGGATCTCGTTCGCGTCGACCACGGTGTACTCGGCCGGCGCCTTGGTCTTCAGGTCCGGGAACTCCCGGGAGACCAGGACGTCGACGGGGAGCACCAGTTCCACGCCCTGCTTCTCGGCGCGCTCCATGTACTCCGTGACGGTCGGGATCTGGTCCTCCTGCAGGAGGGAGATGCCGACCTCGTAGCCCTTGGCCTTGAGGAAGGTGTAGGCCATGCCGCCGCCGATGAGCAGGCGGTCGGCCTTGCCGAGCAGCTGGTCGATGACCGCGAGCTTGTCCGAGACCTTGGCGCCGCCGAGCGCGACGACGTAGGGGCGCTTGACGTCCTCGGTGAGCTTCTTGAGGACGCCGACCTCGGTGGCGATGAGGTAGCCGGCGTAGTTCGGCAGCTTGTACGGCAGGTCGTACACGGAGGCGTGCTTGCGGTGCACGGCGCCGAAGCCGTCACCGACGTAGACGTCGGCGAGGGCCGCGAGCCGGTCGGCGAACTCGCCGCGCTCGGTGTCGTCCTTGGAGGTCTCGCCGGGGTTGAAGCGCAGGTTCTCGATGACCGCGACCTGGCCGGACTGGAGGCCACCCACGGCGTCGTGGGCGGCCGGGCCGACGGTGTCCTGGGCGAAGGCGACCGGGGCGCCGAGGAGTTCACCGAGGCGCTCGGCGGCGGGCAGCAGCGAAAAGGCGGGGTCCGGGGCGCCCTTGGGGCGGCCCAGGTGCGAGGCGACGACCACCTTGGCGCCCGCGGCCACCAGGGCCTTGATGGTGGGCAGGACGGCGCGGATACGGCCGTCGTCGGTGATCGTCCCGTCGGCCAGCGGGACGTTGAGGTCGGCGCGGACGAAGACCCGCTTGCCGCTCACGCCGTCGGCGAGAAGTTCGTCGATCGTCTTCATTGAGTGGACTCCAAAGGAGGGCTCGTGGTGCACCTGATCGTAAAAGGACGTGGTCCGGGCGTGAGACAGGGCCCGGACAGCGCGGCGCTGCGCTGCCCGAGCCCTGCTCTCACTTCAAGGTCCCGCTTCGGCGATCAGAGCTGGTTGCCGACGAAGACCGTGAGGTCCACGAGGCGGTTGGAGTAGCCCCACTCGTTGTCGTACCAACCGATGACCTTCACGTTCTTGCCCTCCTGGACCATGGTCAGGGAGGAGTCGAAGGTGCAGGACGCCGGCGCGTTGACGATGTCGGAGGAGACGATCTGGTCCTCGGTGTAGTCGAGGAGGCCCTTCAGCTCGCCCTCGGCGGCCTTCTGGAAGGCGGCGTTGACCTCTTCCTTGGTGACCTCGCGGCCGAGCTCGACGACCAGGTCGGTGACCGAGCCGGTCGGGACCGGGACGCGCATGGCGATGCCGTCCAGCTTGCCCTTGAGCTGCGGCAGGACCAGGGCGGTGGCCTTCGCGGCACCCGTCGTGGTCGGGATGATGTTCTCGGCGGCGGCACGGGCGCGGCGCAGGTCCTTGTGCGGGAAGTCCAGGATGCGCTGGTCGTTCGTGTACGCGTGCACCGTGGTCATCAGACCCTTGACGATCCCGAAGTTCTCGTCCAGGACCTTCGCCATCGGGGCCACACAGTTGGTGGTGCAGGAGGCGTTGGAGATGACGTGGTGGTTCGCCGGGTCGTACTTGTCCTGGTTGACGCCCATCACGATGGTGATGTCCTCGTCCTTGGCCGGGGCCGAGATGAGGACCTTCTTCGCGCCGCCGGCGATGTGCTTCGCGGCGTCTTCCTTCTTGGTGAAGATGCCGGTCGACTCGATGACGATGTCGACGCCCAGCTCGCCCCAGGGGATGTCGGCCGGGTTGCGCTCGGAGAGCACCTTGATGGTGTGCCCGTCCACGGTGATGGTGTCGGCGGTGTGGGAGACCTCCTGCTTGAGGCGACCCAGGATCGTGTCGTACTTGAGCAGGTGGGCCGTGGTGGCGGTGTCACCCAGGTCGTTGACAGCCACAACCTCGATGTCCGCACCCTGCTCCAGCAGCGCGCGGAAGTAGTTACGACCGATGCGGCCGAAGCCGTTGATGCCTACGCGGATCGTCACGAACCGATCTCCTCGTTGGTACGCCGGCCATGCGGTGCCGGCGAGCTCTGTTTGGGATGTCCCCGACCACCCCCGACCCTACCTCTCTGCAGGCCCCTGGGTGACATCGAGATGACCCATACACGGGCAGGCGGTCCGTACCCGCCAGTAGGGGTACGGACCAGCCCGGATCGGCAGTGGATTCACCCGTATTTGCTACGGAATGCCGGGCGGTTTTCGCGCCGTCTTCACTCGTTCGTGAGCGAGTCGGCTCACTTGATCAGGGCCCCTTCCGCGCACCGTTGAGAGGGCTCCCGCTCACCTGTTGGAACAAGGCGAGCGGGATCTGTCAATGTGGCGGCCCTCACCTGCCGAGCGCCGCGAACGCCTTCGTCACCAGGGCTGCCCGATCGGCCGCCGACGAGACCTGTTCCAGACCGAAACCGAGCAGCACGGTGTCGTCCGTGGTGACCGCTCCGTAGGTCTGGAACAGCGCCCCGGAGCGCGCCCAGTCCTTCAGGACGGGCGGGCTGCCCGCCGGCGGTCCGGCCGCGTGCCAGGCACCGAGGGACGTCTCGAATCCCTCGGTCTCCTTCGCGGTGCCGCCGACGACGAGCGAGGCGTCGTCGGCGAGGACGCCGTGTCCGCCGGTGCCCGGGTCGGTGATGTAGCTGATCGAGACCTCGACGGACTTCCCGGCGTAGGCGCTCAGATCGAAGCCGACCTGCTGCCAGCCGCCGGAGCTGCCGGTGAGACTGTTCCAGGAGCCGCTCGTGCCGGTCGCGGTGCAGGAGTTGTCCGCGAGCGTCAGATAGTGCTTCAGCCAGGGGTGTTCGGCGATCAGGAAGCCCTGCCCGCAGTCCGCCGGTACGGTCGCCTTCGTGGCGCCCCCGGCCTCCGGCAGGGTCGTCCAGTCGTCCGCGCCCACGGTGTGCGCCTCGATCACCGCGTGGTCGTAGCCCGGCTCGGTGTCCCACAGCAGCCGGGCGCTCAGGGCCGGCTTGTCGGCGGCGCTGACACCGGTGAGGTCGATGGTGCGGGTGAGGCGCTTGTAGGCGTCGTCGGTGTGCTGGGCGGCGGCCATGTACGACCCCGAGTACGGCCCGTACGGGTTGACGGTTCCCGCGAACCGGCCCGCGCCCGCGCTCTTGAACTGCGGATGCGTGGCCACGGGCAGCTCGTCGGAAGTGACGCCGTAGGTGCCGGCCTTGTCCAGCGGGTCGCCGGGCGCGTCGCCGAGGGCGCCGGTGAAGCCGTCCAGGGCTCCGGAGCCGGTGAAGCCGGTGGCCCCCTTGGTCGATGTACGGCTGTAGGCGCCCAGGTAGTACTGGCTGAAATCGTTCGAGGGGGTGCCGTCGCCCAGGTCGACATTACCGCCGGCCAGCTCACCGGCCTCGATCAGCCTGCCGCCCTCGTTGAGGTAGGCGCGCAGCTGGAGCTGGGTGGCGTTGCCGGGGCCCTTCGCGCCCGAGTAGTGCACGACCGTCCGGAAGTGCTTCAGCACGCCGAGCGCGTCCGGGGCGCCCTGTGTGGCGACGTCCCACACGATCGCCCTGTGCCCGGCCGCGCTGACCGCGTCGACGTACTTCTGCGCCTGCGCGGCGGCCGCGCCCTCCTCGGCGACGACGAGGGTGTCGGCCCGGGGCCGCTCGGCGACGGTGTAGGTGAAGTGCGAGCTGGAGACCTTCGCGCCGCTCTTGGTCTCACCGGTGAACCACACCTCGACCTTGTCGCCCGGCCCGCCGTCGCGCACCTTCGCCCGGTACTCGTCGAAGTAGAGGTGGTCCCCTCCGCCGTAGGTCCGTCCGCCCTTCCAGGGCCTGAGCGCCCGGTCGCGCGCACGGCCGCCGTTGACGCGGTACTTGAGCTGCTTGTCGCGGATCGCCTTGCGGACGACGACGGAGACCTCCTGGTCCGCGCCCCGGGAGTACGACGTGGAGAACGCGGCCGGGGTGAAGTCGGCGGCGCTCAGCCCGACCGAGGAGACCGGCTGGTCCGGGTGTACGGCGGTCTCGGCGACGGAGAGCGCGAACGGGATGTTCTTGACGAACTCCTGCTGGATCAGCTTCTCGTCGTCGGGGAAGTTGAAGACCGACTGGCAGTCCTCGGGCTTCCACGCGTCGTTCGGGTCGATGTTCGACGCGGTCTCGCAGGTCGACATCTCGGGGGTGAACATCGCGACGCCGTTGACGTTCGACGCGTGCCCGTCCGCCTCGCCGTTGGTGGTGTACAGCTCCGAGGAGAGCTGCGAGTGGTAGCCGGGGATGGCCGGGTTGTCCGGGGTGCCGGCGAGCGCCTTGTAGAGGACGTCGTCCGGGGTGGGGGTGGCGACCTGCCAGCCGACGCCGTAGAGGAGCAGTTCGGCCGCGGAGTGGTAGTTGACGGCGTACCTGAACCCCACGCGTTTCTCGAAGCCGTCCAGCGCCTTGGTCTCGGGCTCGGACTCGGGGCTCGCACCGCGGTAGGTCTCGCTGGTGGAGTCGGGGGACGAACCCTCGTCGTCGTAGCCCCACTTGTAGGGGAAGTTGCGGTTGAGGTCGACGCCGTCGCCCGTGCCGATGACGCCGTCGCCGTTGACGTCGCGCAGGTTCTTGCGCCACAGGCGGCTCGTGGAGTTCTTGAACGTGTAGTCGTAGCCGTCGGGGTTCGCGGAGATGACGAACCACAGCTCGGTGGAGTCGACGATCTTCCGGATGCGTTTGTCGGCCTTGTAGTGGTCCAGGTAGTAGTGCATCAGACGCCGGGTCATCTCCGGTGTGATCCACTCGCGCGCGTGCTGGTTGGACAGGTACAGCACCGAGGGCTTGGAGCCGTCCTTCGTCTTCCTGGCCCCCTTGGTCAGTTTGAGGGCGAGGATGTCCTGGCCGTCGACCGTCTTGCCGATGGACTCGACCTTGGTCAGGCCGGGGTTGGCCTGGGCCGTCCTGAGGATCTCCGCCTTGAGCCCGCCGCTGCCGCCGTAGGGGCGGAACACGCCCTGGGAGGCCTTCTCGACGAGCGCCTGCGCCTTGGCCGAGATCCTGTGCTCGGTGAGGTCGACGCCCTGTTTGCGGAGCTTCGCGGCCTGCTGGTCGGTCAGGTAGACCTCGACCTCGGACCTTCCGCTTCCGGTGACCTGCTCGGCGAGTTCGTCACCGTCCTGGCCGGCCCTGAGAAGCAGTGGGATCTGCTGCTTGGTGACCTCGGCACGGAAGACCTTGACCTCGCCCGGGTCGGGCTTCGCCGTGCTTCCGCTCTGTGCCTGGGCCACGGGTGCGAGGCTCGCTCCGCCGATCAGAAGCGCGCCGACAGCGAGGATCGATCTCGCTCTGTGTCTCATGAACCCCCCTAGCGGTGGTCCGCCACAGCGGCGAACAGGTTGCCAGGCTCATGTCAGTAGATGATCGAGTCAAGGGCGCTTCACAGCCACTGGACGAAGGCTCGTCAGGCAGGAGAGGGCTGGTGCCGAAGCCCCAACCGGGCTCCGGCAACGGCCTGTTGATGCGGACTGGTCAGCCGGCCAGGTTGTCCGCCAGCTCCTCGGTGAGGTTGGCCTCCGTGCCCGGGATGCCCAGGTCGGCGGCGCGCTTGTCGGCCATCGCCAGCAGCCGGCGGATACGGCCCGCGACCGCGTCCTTCGTCAGCGGCGGGTCGGCGAGCGCGCCCAGCTCCTCCAGGGAGGCCTGCTTGTGCTCCATGCGCAGCCGGCCGGCGGCGGCGAGGTGCTCGGGAACCTCCTCGCCGAGGATCTCCAGAGCCCGCTGCACACGGGCACCCGCGGCCACGGCGGCCCGGGCCGAACGGCGCAGGTTGGCGTCGTCGAAGTTGGCGAGCCGGTTGGCCGTGGCCCGCACCTCGCGGCGCATCCGGCGCTCCTCCCAGGCCAGCACGGACTCGTGCGCCCCGAGCCGGGTCAGCAGCGCGCCGATCGCGTCGCCGTCGCGGACCACCACCCGGTCCACGCCCCGCACCTCGCGGGCCTTCGCGGCGATCGACAGCCGGCGGGCGGCGCCGACCAGCGCGAGCGCGGCCTCCGGACCGGGGCAGGTCACCTCCAGGGAGGAGGAACGGCCCGGCTCGGTCAGCGAACCGTGCGCCAGGAAGGCCCCGCGCCAGGCCGCCTCCGCGTCACAGGTGGCCCCGGAGACCACCTGCGGGGGAAGTCCCCGGATCGGGCGGCCCCGGCCGTCCACGAGCCCCGTCTGGCGGGCCAGCTGGTCACCGCCCGCGACGACCCGGACGACGTACCGCGAGCCGCGCCGCAGCCCGCCGGGCGCCATCACGATCAGCTCGGAACTGTGGCCGAAGATCTCCAGGATGTCCCGTTTGAGACGACGGGCCGCCATCGCGGTGTCCAGCTCCGCCTCGATCACGATGTGCCCGCTCACCAGGTGAAGGCCGCCGGCGAACCGCAGAATGGCGGAGACCTCCGCCTTCCTGCAGCAGGTCCGGGTGACGGGTAGCCGGGAGATCTCGTCCTTCACCGCTGCCGTCATCGCCATGGGCCGATCCTTCCATGCATCCGAAAAATACGGTCGTACGCGGCGGCCAACAGCTCCGGATCATGCCGGGGTGATCCATCGGTCCGGGCCACCGGCGCCAGCTCGACCGCGGCTCCCAGCCGTTTGGCGGCCTCGGTGAGCGAGTCGCGATCGGGCACGGCGGCCTCGTCGGCCAGCACCACGTCCAGGGCGAGTTTAGGGGCGTGTCGCCCCAAAACCTCCAAATGACGCTGCGGGGAGAAGCCCTCGGTTTCTCCCGGCTGCGGGGCGAGGTTGAGGGACAGCACCTTGCGCGCCTTGGTCTGCGTGAGGGCGTCCAGCAACTCGGGGACGAGCAGGTGCGGAATCACCGAGGAGAACCAGGAGCCGGGGCCGAGCACCACCCAGTCCGCGTCCAGGACCGCCGCCACGGCCTCGGGCACGGCCGGCGGGTCGTGCGGCACCAGGTGCACCGACTGGACCTCGCCCGGCGTCAGGGCGACGTTCGCCTGACCGCGCACCGTGTCCACGTCGTCCGGGTGCTCCGGGTCGTGCCCCTTGACCAGGGCCTGCAGCTCCAGCGGTACGGCGGACATGGGCAGCACGCGTCCGTGCGCGCCGAGCAGCTTGCCGACCAGGTCCAGGGCCTGCACATGGTCGCCGAGCTGCTCCCACAGGGCGACGATCAGCAGATTGCCGACCGCGTGCTCGTGCAGGTCGCCCTGGGACTGGAAGCGGTGCTGGATGACCCGGGCCCAGGTCTGGCCCCACTCGTCGTCCCCGCACAGCGCGGCCAGCGCCTTGCGCAGGTCGCCGGGCGGCAGCACCCCCAGCTCGTCGCGGAGCCGGCCACTGGAGCCGCCGTCGTCGGCCACGGTGACGACGGCGGTGAGGTCGCCGGTGATCCGGCGCAGCGCGGCGAGCGAGGCGGACAGGCCCATGCCGCCGCCGAGGGCCACCACCTTGGGCTGCGCGCCCCGGCGGCGGGGCCGGCCGCCACGTGCCTCGGCGGGGCGGACCGGCCGGGCCTCGGCGGCCGCACGGCCCGAGCGTCCCTCCGGCACCATCCGCCGCAGCCGGCTGAGCCGCCGTGTACGTTCCGTCATTCCCGTCCCATGTCCCGGTGTACGAGCACCGTCTCCACGCCCTCGGCCGCCAGGCGCGCGGCGAGCTTCTCCGACATCGCGACCGAGCGGTGCTTACCACCCGTACAGCCGATGGCGATGGTCACATACCGCTTGCCCTCGCGCCGGTAGCCGGCCGCGATCAGCCGCAGCAGTTCGGCGTACCGGTCGAGGAACTCCTTCGCACCGGGCTGGTTGAAGACGTACGCGGCCACCTCCTCGTTGAGGCCGGTGTACGGGCGCAGCTCCGGGACCCAGTGCGGGTTGGGCAGGAACCGCATGTCCGCGACCAGGTCGGCGTCGACGGGGAGGCCGTACTTGAAGCCGAAGGACATCACGGTGGCCCGCAGCTCCGGCTCCTCCTCGCCGGCGAACTGGGCGTCCATCTTGGCGCGCAGCTCGTGCACGTTCAGGCTGGAGGTGTCGATCACCAGGTCGGCGTCGCCGCGCAGCTCGCGCAGCAGCTCGCGCTCGGCGGCGATGCCGTCGACGATACGGCCGTCGCCCTGGAGGGGGTGCGGGCGGCGCACCGACTCGAAGCGGCGCACCAGGGCCTCGTCGGAGGACTCGAGGAAGACGATGCGCCGGGTGACGCCCCGGGTGTCCAGGTCGGCGAGGGACTCGCGCAGGTTGTCGAAGAAGCGCCGGCCGCGTACGTCCACGACGACCGCGATCCGCGCCACGTTGCCCTGCGAGCGGGCGCCCAGCTCCACCATGGTGGGGATGAGGGCGGGCGGGAGGTTGTCCACGACGAACCAGCCGAGGTCCTCCAGACACTTCGCCGCCGTCGACCGTCCCGCTCCGGACATGCCGGAGATGATCACCAGCTCGGGGATGGCCGCTTCGGGGGCCGAAGCGGGCGTACCGTCCGTGCTCACCTGTGCTCCGTTTTCCTGGGCCGCGGGCTGCTCGTCGACCGCGGGCTGCTCGTCGGTCGCGGGGCGTGGCTGATCCTGCCCGGCTTCCTTGCGGGCCGGATCTCGCTCCGCTGTGCGCTGTGCGTCGTGCTCGGTCATGTCTCCTGCCCCCGTCGTTCGTCCGGGAGGCCCGCGGTTACGGGCTCCCCCGAGGAACCCGCCGTCGTATCGGGTTCCTCGTCATCAATGATCTCTCCTGTCGCCGTGTTCACGGCGGGTGCGGGCGGGGCCGCCTGGGCGAGGGCCGCGGCGATCGTCTCGGCCGTCTTCCGGCCTATCCCGGGCACCTCCTGGATCTGCTCGATTGTGGCGGACCGCAGCCTCTTCACCGAGCCGAAATGCTTGATGAGCGCCTGTTTGCGGGTCTCGCCGAGGCCGGGGACGTCGTCCAGGGGGCCCGCCCGGAAGCGCTTGGCGCGCTTGGTGCGCTGATAGGTGATCGCGAACCGGTGGGCCTCGTCCCGCACGCGCTGGAGCAGATAGAGGCCCTCGCTGGTGCGGGGCAGGACCACGGGGTCGTCCTCGCCGGGCAGCCAGACCTCCTCCAGGCGCTTGGCCAGGCCGCAGACGGCGATGTCGTCGATGCCCAGCTCGTCCAGGGCGCGCCGGGCCGCGGCGACCTGCGGCTGCCCGCCGTCGACGACGACCAGCTGGGGCGGGTACGCGAACTTCCTGGGGCGGCCATCGTCGTCCTTGAGGGAGCTGGTGATCGTGTCCGTGCCGGTCAGCGCGCCGTCGCCGTCGGTGAGCGCATCCGCCGCGCCGTCGCCGTCGGCCCACTCCCCCGTCTTCTCCTTCTCCGCGAGATAGCGCCGGAAACGGCGGGAGATCACCTCGTGCATCGAGCGGACGTCGTCCTGACCTGCGAAACCCTTGATCTGGAAGCGGCGGTACTCGCCCTTGCGCTGCAGGCCGTCCTCGAAGACGACCATGGAGGCGACCACGTCGTCCCCCTGGAGATGCGAGATGTCGTAGCACTCGATGCGCAGCGGGGCGCTGTCCAGGTCGAGGGCCTCGGCGATCTCCTCCAGGGCGCGCGAGCGGGTGGTCAGGTCGGAGGCGCGCTTGGTCTTGTGCAGCGCGAGGGCCTGCTGGGCGTTGCGCTGCACGGTCTCCATGAGCGCCTTCTTGTCGCCGCGCTGGGGGATGCGCAGGGAGACGTTCGCCCCGCGGCGGCCGGTCAGCCATTCCTGGACCGGCTCGACCGGCTCGGGCAGCGCGGGGACCAGGACCTCCTTGGGAACCGCGTCCCCGGTCTCCTCGCCGTAGAGCTGCTGCAGGGCGTGCTCGACGAGGGCGCCGGTGGTGATCTCCTCCACCTTGTCGGTCACCCAGCCGCGCTGGCCGCGCACCCGGCCGCCGCGCACATGGAAGATCTGCACGGCCGCCTCCAGCTCGTCCTCGGCGACGGCGATCAGGTCGGCGTCGGTCGCGTCGGCGAGCACGACGGCGTTCTTCTCCATTGCCTTCTTCAAGGCCTCGATGTCGTCGCGCAGCCGGGCGGCCCGCTCGTATTCCATCTCCTCGGCCGCCTCCATCATCTGCTTCTCCAGACGGCGGAGGTAGGCGCCGGTGCGGCCGGCCATGAAGTCGCAGAACTCCTCGGCCAGGTCCTGGTGGTCCTCGGGGCTGATCCGGCCGACGCAGGGGGCGGAGCACTTGCCGATGTAGCCGAGCAGGCAGGGGCGGCCGGTGCGGGCGGCGTTCTTGAACACACCGGACGAGCAGGTGCGCACGGGGAACACACGCAGCATCAGGTCGACGGTGTCCCGGATGGCCCACGCGTGCCCGTACGGCCCGAAGTACCGGACGCCCTTCTTCTTGTGACCACGCATCACCTGCACGCGCGGGAACTCCTCGTTCATCGTCACCGCGAGGTACGGGTAGCTCTTGTCGTCGCGGTACTTGACGTTGAACCGGGGGTCGTACTCCTTGATCCAGGAGTACTCCAGCTGGAGGGCCTCGACCTCCGTGGACACCACCGTCCACTCCACGGACGCGGCGGTGGTCACCATCGTCCGGGTGCGCGGGTGCAGGTTCGCCAGGTCCTGGAAGTAGTTCGCCAGGCGCTGGCGCAGGCTTTTCGCCTTTCCGACGTAGATCACCCGGCGGTGCTCGTCACGGAACCTGTACACCCCGGGAGAGTCCGGGATCTCACCCGGCCTGGGGCGGTAGCTGGAGGGATCGGCCATGTCTCACACCCTACTGGCGAGCACCGACACCGCGGCGGGCCTGTGGACAACGCCCGCGCCCGTGCCGCTCACCCGTCCGCACGCCAGCCGGCGTCCGCGGGCGGCAAGCCCGTAACGATCACCTCGCGGACGATCCGGAACGCCTCGCCAAGCGGCACGGTGTCCTCGTCGGGATACCTGTCGCACTGCCCATTCGCGCGCCGGAAGCCCCCGCTCACCCCTCGGGACCCGAGGGAGACGGCGTGCGCGCCCGGATCACCGTCCCCGTCGAGAAGCATCACCAGCGCGCGTTCCGTGTTGCTCACCACGGACAGCAGCCGCCCGGCGGAGCTGGTCAGCCAGGTTTCGAGACGGCCCTCGGCGATCCGCCACCCCAGCACGGCGCCCGCCTCCTCGGCCGTCACGGCCATGTGATCGCCCTCGAACGTCCAGGTCTCCGTCACACGCCGATCTTCCCATCGGCCGGCCCATACGGGCGTGACGCTCGTGGCCGGTGGCTCCGGCGCACGGTCGCGGCCCGGCCGGCCTCGGCCGTGGCGGGTTCGAGGTGTTGTCGGGGTCTGGTCAACACGCTTCAATGCGGGGGAACTCGGGGCCGTGCACGCACGCGTACGGGCGTGGCGTGCGCAGCTACGGGCGTCCACAGCGCCCACGGGGTGGCCCCGCACACCAGCGCAGACGGTCTGACCAGCCGTAGCGACACCTCACAGAAAGGCGCCCCGGCATGCGGCATGCCACAGAGCACGCGCACCTACCCACCGCGGAACTGGACACGGCCCTGCGGGGCGGCCCCTTCCATGTGGCGCTGCGCGCCGCGATCGCCGCACGCGGGCTGCCGCTCCAGCGCGTCCAGCACCACCTGTCCCGGTACGGGGTCAAGGTCGGCGTCACCAGCCTGAGTTACTGGCAGCAGGGCGCCCGCCGCCCGCAGCGCCCGGAGTCGCTGCGGGCCGTACGGGCGCTGGAGGAGATCCTTCAGCTGCCGGACGAGTCACTGATCCGGCTGCTCGCCGAGGCCGACGAGCGCACGGCGGCCGGCCGGCCGGCGGGGCGCTCCTACCGTTCCCTGATCGAGGCCTCGGACGTCCTGGACCGGCTCCGGGCCGACCTGGGCTGGTCCCTCGACGGCGGCCTGCACACCCTGGGCCACCACGAATGCGTCCGCATCGGCGCCCGGCGCGAGCTCGCGGGCCGCGAGGCCCACCACATCGTGCGGGCCCACCGCGACGGCGTCGACCGCTTCGTCGCCGTGCACCACGGCGACCCCGGCTGCCGCCCGCACGACGTCAGAGTGCGGGCACTGGAGAACTGCCGCACGGGACGCATCCGCTGGGACCAGCACACCGGCGTACTGGTGGCGGAGCTGCTCTTCGGCACCCGGCTGCGCGTCGGCGACACCTTCCTCTTCCGGTACGGCATCGAAGACGGCACCGCCGGGCCCTCCCGCGAGTACCTCCACCGCTTCGCCCTCCCCGGCGGCCAGTACGCACTCCAGGTCCGCTTCGACGCGGCCGCGCTGCCGACCCGCTGCCACCGCTTCACCCAGCACTCGACAGCGGCCCCACGCAACGGCCGCCACGAACTACCGCTCACCGGCCCACACCACTGCGTCCACGTGGTCGAGCCCCGGATACGTCCGGGCATTGTCGGCATCGCGTGGGACTGGGAGTGAAGTCGCCTTGGGCTTCGGCCTGTTGAGGCGTCCGTTTCGCCGCGCCGGGTGACGGCTGGGGCTCCTGGGACGGAGGAATAGTGGCGGGGCGTCGCGGTGGCGGGGCATCGCGGTGGCGGGTGACGCGGTGGCGGGTGACGCTTTGCGTGGGCGGTTGGGGCTGGCGGCGTTTTGCACGGGCGGTGAGGTGTGGCAGCGCGGGCAGTGGGGGTGCGGCAGCGCGCGCGGTGACGCGGTGCGATGGCGGGGGGGCGGCCGTCGGGCGGCGACAGGGGGCGACGGGTGACGGGGCGCCTGCGCGGCTTGCGGGCGGCGTGGCGGCGGCAACGCCGGGAGACGGCCACGAGACAGTGGTCGGGCGGTGGCGTCACGAGGCAGCGCCAGAGCGACTGCACGGTTGATGGCAAGCGCGCCTGCACGGTTGATGGCAAGCGTGGGGCAGGCCTCTTGGGGAAGCGCGCGAGAGCGGTGGGGCGGCGGCGCATCGGCAGTACTGGGCGGCGCAGCAGCGCTGGGAGGCTCTGCCCAGGAGGCTCGCGCCGCCCGATCTCGGCGCGGGCCGTCCGGTCAGGCGCCCGGGCCGGCGATGATCCTGCCATTCGTGGTCTTCACCGGCAGCTCGGTCAGGGGTTGGGTGGCCGGTGACTGGACCACCTTGCCCGTCACGGCGTCGAACCGGCTGCCGTGGCAGGGGCAGATCAGGGTCGTCCCCTGCAGTTTGTTGATGGGGCACCCCGCGTGCGTGCAGATCGTGCTGTACGCCTTCAGCGCGCCGCTCCCGTCGCGACTGACGACCACGTTGTGGTCCCGGTAGAGCTTGGCGCCGCCCTTGGAGACCTCGCTCTCGGCACCCAGGTCGACCGGCGCGGTCGGTGCCGCCGCGGCCGCGCCGCCCTGGCCCGGCCCCGCGCACGCCGCCAGGCCGAGCCCGGCGACCGGGGCCACGGCGGCACCTCGAAGGACGGTACGGCGGCTCGCCGAGGGGCGGTCGGGCATCTGGAACTCCGCTGCTCAAGGGGTATGCAGGGCGACCATACCCGCGCAGGAGGGTCGGCCCTGGGGGCGGGGGCGGTGACTGCGGGGAGTGGGTGCCGGAGCGTGGCAGAGCGAGGCGCGAGGCGGGCACCCGGGACGGACAGGCGGGCGAGCCGAGGAGGGAGAGGGGGCGTAAACGCTTACGTAAGCGTTTACGCGAGGGCGGTCGATGGGATACCGTCCCGGCCGGAAGGCCTGCGCTCAATCGGTTCAGGGAGGTGAAGGCGATGCCGACCATGGCGGACGTCGCGCGGAGCGCCGGGGTCTCCGTGGCGACCGTCTCCCATGTACTGAACGGCACGCGCCCGGTGCTGCCCCACACCCGCCAGGCCGTGCTGGAGGCCATCGACGCACTCGGCTACACGCCGAACACCCTGGCCCGCTCCCTGGTGACCTCTCGCACCCGCTCCATCGGGCTCGCGGTGTCGGCGATCAGCAATCCGTACTTCACGGAGCTCCTCCAGGGCGTCGAGGCCGCCGCCCTGCAAGCGGGTTACAGCCTGCTCATCGCGGACCCGCACGACGACCCCGGGCACGAACGCAAGGTCGTCCAGCTCCTCCATGAACGCCGGGTGGACGGCATGATCGTCGCCCCCTCCGCGCACCCGCGCGAACTGGTCGGCTACCTCCGCCGTCACGCCGTACCGACCGTGTTCCTCGACCGGCTGATCGACCCGGACGCGACGGACGGTGCCGCGGCCGGCGGTGGAGCCGGTCCGGCTCCTGGAGAAGTCGCGCCCTGGTACGACCAGGTCTGCACCGAGAGTGCCGAGCCGACCGCCCGTCTGGTCACTCATCTCGCCGGGCTGGGCCACCGCCGGATCGGCCTGGTCGCGGGCCTGTCCGGACTCAGCACCACCAGTGAGCGTGTCTCCGGATACCGGGACGGCCTCGCCGCCGCCGGTCTGGCCCACGACGAGCGGCTTCTCGTGTCCGGTAACTCCGAGTCCGCGGGTGCCGAGGAGGCCACGGCCTCCCTGCTCGCCCTCCCCGATCCGCCCACGGCACTCGTCACCGCCAACAACGCGATGACCATCGGGGCCCTGCGCGCCCTGGGCCGGCACGGCCTGTCCGTCCCGGACGACATCGCCCTGTGCTGCTTCGACGACTTCGCCTGGGCCGACCTGTTCTCACCCCGGCTCACCGCCGTCGCCCAGCCCAGCAGGGAGTTGGGCGCGCAGGCCGTCCGCATGCTCCTGGAGCGTCTGGACGAGCCGCGCCGGCCGCGCCGGACGGTGCGGCTGCCGTGCGCGCTCATGCACCGCACGTCCTGCGGGTGCCCGGAGGAACCGGGCGGGCCCGCCGAGCCGGAGCACACCGTGTCATCCACCCTGTCGGAGAAGGGAACCGCCTCATGATCGTCGTCGCCGGTGAGGCACTGATCGACCTGGTACCGCAGGGCACTGGTGCCCTGGCGGACCTGAAGCCGGCGCTCGGCGGCGGCCCCTACAACACCGCGGTGGCCCTCGGCCGGCTCGGCTCCGGTACCGCCTTCTGCTCCCGGACCTCGCACGACGCCTTCGGCGAGGCCCTGCTCGACGGGCTCCGGCAGGCGGGCGTGGACGTGTCGGGCGTGGAGCGCGGGCCGGAGCCGACAACCCTGGCGGTGGCCACGATCGACACGGGTGGCTCGGCCTCGTACTCCTTCTACGTCGAGGGCACCGCCGACCGTCTGTTCAGCGCCCCCGCCGCCCTGCCGCCCGGCACGCGTGCAGTGTCGTTCGGCACCTGCTCGCTCGTCCTGGAGCCGGGGGCGAGCGCCTATGAGGAACTGATGCGCACGGCGGCCGGACAGGGGCTTTTCACCGCGCTCGACCCCAACATCCGGGCGGGGCTGATCCCGGACGCGGACGCCTACCGGGCGCGTTTCAAGAGCTGGCTGCCCTCGGTGACGCTGCTGAAGCTCTCCGCGGAGGATGCCGAGTGGTTGGGCGGGACCCCGCGCGAGTGGCTGGCCGCGGGACCGGCGGCCGTGGTGGTGACGCGGGGCGGGGACGGTCTGACCGCGTTCACCCGGGACGGCGCGGAGTACTGCGTGCCGGGCGAGAAGGTCGCCGTGGTGGACACCATCGGCGCCGGTGACACGGTGAACGCGGCCTTGCTGCACGGACTTTCCGTGCTGGACGCGCTGTCGGAGGAAGCGCTCGCCGCCCTCGGGACGGAGGGCTGGACGCGGCTGCTGCGCTTCGCGGCACGCGCGGCGGCGATCACCTGTTCGCGGGCGGGGGCCGAGCCGCCGTACGCGACGGAAATCGGCGAGCTCTGAGCGGCCCCTCCCTCTGCTCTCTGCTTCTCTCTGCTGCTGTCAAGGTTCGGCCGGAGCCGTGGTGCGGGGCCTGTCGGGCCTCGGATCCGGGGCGTCTGATGGTGGAACGAGCGGCGCCCCGCGAGAAGTTCCCGCGGGGCGCCGTATTTCTGTTGATGTGTCAGGCCTTGCGTGCCCGCGTCGTCTTCTTCGCGGGCGTCGCCTTCTTCGTGGCCGCGGCGGCCTTCTTGGTGGCCGTGTTGTTGGCCTTGGCCGTCACCGTCTTCCTCGCCGCCGACTTCGCCGCGGCCGTCTTCCTGGCCGTGGAGGCGCGCGGCGCCGGCACCGGATCGGCGTCGCTGATGCGGTCGGCGCCGAGGATCTCGCGCAGGAACTTGCCGGTGTGGCTGTCCGGAACCCCGGCGACCTCCTCGGGCGTGCCCTCGGCGACCACGAGGCCACCGCCGGCGCCACCCTCCGGACCCATGTCCACGATCCAGTCGGCGGTCTTGATCACGTCGAGGTTGTGCTCG
Source organism: Streptomyces sp. NPDC001709 (assembly GCF_053596375.1). Classification (NCBI taxonomy): domain Bacteria; kingdom Bacillati; phylum Actinomycetota; class Actinomycetes; order Kitasatosporales; family Streptomycetaceae; genus Streptomyces; species Streptomyces sp. NPDC001709. The sequence goes on from NZ_JBSFGB010000017.1 coordinate 199,242, forward strand.
ATGACGATGACCGTGTTGCCCTTGTCGACCAGGCCGCCGAGGACGGTCAGCAGCTTGCTGATGTCCTCGAAGTGCAGACCGGTGGTCGGCTCGTCCAGGACGTAGACCGTGCGCCCGGTGGACCGCTTCTGCAGTTCGCTGGCCAGCTTCACGCGCTGGGCCTCACCACCGGAGAGGGTGGTGGCGGACTGACCGAGACGGACATAGCCGAGGCCGACGTCCTTCAGCGTCCTCAGGTGTCGGGAGATGGCCGGGACGGCCTCGAAGAAGTCGGTGGCCTCCTCGATCGGCATGTTCAGGACATCGGCGATGGACTTGCCCTTGTAGTGGACCTCCAGGGTCTCCCGGTTGTACCGGGCGCCGTGGCAGACCTCGCACGGGACGTAGACGTCCGGGAGGAAGTTCATCTCGATCTTGATCGTGCCGTCACCCGCACAGTTCTCGCAGCGGCCGCCCTTGACGTTGAAGGAGAAGCGGCCCGGCAGGTAGCCGCGGACCTTCGCCTCGGTGGTCTCGGCGAACAGCTTGCGGATGTGGTCGAACACGCCGGTGTACGTCGCCGGGTTGGACCGCGGGGTGCGGCCGATCGGCGACTGGTCGACGTGCACGACCTTGTCGACCAGGTCGTCGCCATCCACGCGCGTGTGCCGTCCGGGGACGTTCCTCGCGCCGTTCAGCTCGCGGGCCAGGTGCGTGTACAGGATGTCGTTGACCAGCGTCGACTTGCCCGACCCGGACACGCCCGTCACGGCCGTGAACACGCCGAGCGGGAAGGACACGTCGATGTCCTGCAGGTTGTTCTCGCGGGCGCCGTGCACGGTGAGATGCCGGGACGGGTCGCGGGGACGGCGGATGTCAGGAACCGGAATCGCCTTGCGGCCCGAGAGGTACGCGCCGGTCTGCGACTCGGTATTGGCGAGCAGCTCCGCCAGGGAGCCGCTGTGCACGACCTTGCCGCCGTGCTCGCCGGCGCCGGGACCGATGTCCACGACCCAGTCGGCGACCTTGATGGTGTCCTCGTCGTGCTCCACGACGATGAGCGTGTTGCCCATGTCGCGCAGCCGGACCAGGGTCTCGATCAGCCGGTGGTTGTCCCGCTGGTGCAGACCGATGGACGGCTCGTCCAGGACGTACAGGACGCCGACCAGGCCGGAGCCGATCTGGGTGGCCAGGCGGATGCGCTGGGCCTCGCCGCCGGAGAGCGTGCCGGCCGCGCGGTTCAGCGAGAGGTAGTCCAGGCCGACGTCGACCAGGAAGCGCAGCCGCTCGTTGACCTCCTTCAGCACCCGCTCGGCGATCTTCTTGTCACGGGCGCTCAGCTTCAGCTGCCCCAGGAAGTCCGCGCAGTCGCTGATCGACATGGCGGAGACCTCGGCGATCGACTTCTCCATGATCGTGACCGCGAGGACGATCGGCTTCAGGCGCGAGCCCTGGCAGGAGGGGCAGGGCACCTCGCGCATGTAGCCCTCGAAGCGCTCGCGGCTGGCGTCGCTCTCGGCCTCGCTGTGCCGGCGCTTCACGAAGGGCACCGCACCCTCGAAGGGCGTGGTGTACACGCGCTCCCGGCCGTACCGGTTGCGGTACCGGACCTCGATCTGGGTCTTGTGGCCGTGGAGCAGGGCCTTCCTGGCGCGCTGCGGCAGGCCCGCGAACGGGATGTCCGTGCGGAAGCCGAGGGCGTCCGCGAGGGCGCCGATCAGGCGGCCGAAGTAGTCCTTGGTGTGTCCGTGCGACCAGGGGTGGATCGCGCCCTCGTCCAGGGACTTTTCCTCGTCCGGGACGATCAGCTCCGGGTCGACCTCCATGCGCGTGCCGATGCCGGTGCAGTCGGGGCAGGCGCCGAAGGGCGAGTTGAAGGAGAAGGAGCGGGGCTCCAGCTCCTCGAAGGACAGGTCGTCGTAGGGGCAGTACAGGTGCTCGGAGTACATGCGCTCGCGCTCGGGGTCGTCCTCGGGGAGGTCGACGAAGTCGAGCACGACCATGCCGCCGGACAGGCCGAGGGCGGTCTCCACGGAGTCGGTGAGCCGGCGCTTGGCGGAGTCCTTCACTGTGAGGCGGTCCACGACCACCTCGATGGTGTGCTTCTCCTGCTTCTTCAGCGTCGGCGGGTCGGAGAGCTGGATGGTCTGCCCGTCCACGCGCGCGCGGGAGTAGCCCTTGGTCTGCAGGTCGGCGAACAGGTCGACGAACTCCCCCTTGCGCTCGCGCACGAGCGGCGACAGCACCTGGAAGCGGCTCCCCTCCGGCAGCTCCAGGACCCTGTCGACGATGGCCTGCGGCGACTGGCGGGAGATCGGGCGGCCGCACTCGGGGCAGTGCGGCTTGCCGATGCGTGCGAAGAGCAGACGCAGGTAGTCGTAGACCTCGGTGATGGTGCCGACCGTCGAGCGCGGGTTGCGCGAGGTCGACTTCTGGTCGATGGAGACCGCCGGGGACAGGCCCTCGATGAAGTCGACGTCCGGCTTGTCCATCTGGCCGAGGAACTGCCGGGCGTACGAGGAGAGCGACTCCACGTAACGGCGCTGGCCCTCCGCGAAGATCGTGTCGAAGGCCAGGGAGGACTTGCCCGACCCGGACAGGCCCGTGAAGACGATGAGCGAGTCACGAGGCAGGTCGAGCGAGACATTCTTCAGGTTGTGCTCGCGCGCGCCACGGACGATGAGACGGTCGGCCACGCCGGTCCGCACCTTTCTTGAGAGAAGTGACAGGGGCGGGGCCCCCGTGCTTCTTCAGACTAGGGGGAGCCACTGACAACGCCGGTCGGATTGCCCGGTTGCATAACAACCTCCGGCCATCCAGCATGCCCGACGCCGCTCTCGACGATATAGCACGTGCTTTCGATTTGCGGGCGAGGTTCACCACCTTCACCCGAAGGTGTGGCGGGGCTAATGTCAGGCCCATGATTGATCACGCTCATGACCTGGCATGTGTACGCGAAGCGACCGAGCGACTCCTCAGCGCGGTCGCCGAACTGGACAACGCGGCGCTCGCCGAGCCGTCACGGCTCCCGGGCTGGACCCGCGGGCACGTCCTCGCCCACCTCGCCCGCAACGCGGACGCGCTCGTGAACGTTCTCGAGGGCCGGCCCATGTACGCGAGCGGCGAGGCACGGGACGCCGACATCGAGCGGGACGCCCCGCGTCCCCTCGACACCCAGCTCGCCGACCTGCGCGAGAGCGCGGCCCGCTTCCAGGCGGCGGGGGACGCGCCGGCGGACTGGTCGCGCACGGTGGAGCTGCGCAACGGGGTCACCGATTCCGCGTCCCGGGTGCCGTTCCGGCGATGGGTCGAGGTGGCGCTGCACCATGTGGATCTGGGCATCGGGTACGAGCTGGAAGACCTTCCTGCGGAGTTCACGGACCGGGAGATCGACTTCCTGGCGCAGCGCTTCGCCGGGCACAAGGACGTACCCTCGACCGGCTTGAGCGCAGGCGACGGCCGTAGCTGGACCACGGGCGGCGGGGCGGAGGGCGCACCGGTCGCGGTCCGGGGCACGGCCGCCGACCTGCTGGGCTGGCTCGCCGGGCGGCGCGACGGCTCCGGCCTGACAGCGAGCGGCCCGCTGCCGAAGCTGCCCGCGTTGTAGGTCGCCGACGGTCCGCGGACCCCTTCCCGCTATAGACACCTCAGGCGCTTAGCGTGTCAAGCGACGGCGGCGAGTTCGTAGGGGAAGGCCGTGTGTTCGTCGAACAGTTTGCGGTGCTTGAGGCAG